>NZ_JBNAFX010000013.1:0-93391 GCF_049800895.1 Leisingera sp. S232
ACTAAGGCAGAACTGGATGGCCGCATCGGAGAAGGTCTCCGGTCGTCCGCGTTTGCCGCATCGCTCGGCGAACCAGGTCATGTCGCGGTCAAACCAGACCAGCAGAGAGCCGCGCTTTCGAAGTGATGCGTTATAGTTGGACCAGTTCGTTGTTCGATAGCGGGAAGAGGCAGGCTTCGGCATGCCGCCGATCTAACCTACGGGATTCGCAAAGTGAATCCTCTACGGCCTTTGTGCAACAACGCCGATGCGGCAGGACAATACCGCAGCCCCGAAGCTTCCAGGGTTTGCTGATCTGGCGATCACGCCGCAGTCTGCTGTTGCCATGGGGCTGGTCTAGGGGAGAGAGCTGCGGAAACAGAGCAGTCCGGGCCAAGGCTGGCCCGGCGCAATTGATGGGTCGCGGATCAGTCGCAGGCCGCGGTGACGATGATTTCCACCTTCAGGATCTCGCGCGCCAGCTTGGCTTCGCCGCAGGCGCGGGCCGGGGCGTGGCCTTCGGGAACCCAGGCGTTCCAAACTTCGTTCAGTTCCGCGAAATAGGACATGTCAGACAGCCAGATCACGGTCTGCAGCAGGCGGGTCTTGTCACTTCCGGCTTCGGCCAGCAGGGCGTCGACCTTGGCCAGGATCTCGCGGGTCTGTTCGGCGGCGGTGTCTGCCTCGGACACCTGGCCGCTGAGATAGACAGTGCCGTTGTGCTTGACGATCTTGCTGGAGCGGGCGGTGGTGCCGATGCGGGTGATGGTCATGGATCAAGTGCCTTTTCTGTGATGAGCTGCCACGGTCATAACGGCCGACGCAGCCGGGGGAAAGGGCCAGGGGCTGTTCAGAGGGAACCGGGCAGGGCGGTGCCCAGCTTGTCCGGGTTGCGCAGGATGTAAATCCAGGCGATCCGGCCGGTATGGTCCGGCGCCAAGGTGGTGATCGAGTCGAGCTGCCCGTGCCTGTAGCGCAGGAAAGCCGCTTTGCCGTTGGCAACGGCGGTGCGCAGGGTCCAGCCTGGTTCCGTCTTGGCCCGCTGGTGCAGCGCCTGGAACACCTGCATGATCTCTGCTCCGCCGCAGAGTGGGCGACGGGCGGCGCGCCGGTTTGCACCGCCGTCAGACAGCGCCACGCTGTCCGGCGTCAGCATGGCCAGGGCGGTATCGTAGTTTTCTGCCATCACCGCGCCGAAGAACCGCTGGCACAGGGCGGCGACCTCTTCGGGCGGGGCGTCAAAGCGGGGGCCGCTGTCCTGCAGCTTTTTCTGCGCCCGGCTGACCAGCTGGCGGCAGGCGGCCTGGGTGGTGCCCAGCACTTTGGCAATCTCGCCATAGCTGGCGTCGAAGGCTTCGCGCAGGATGAAAGCGGCGCGTTCGCGTTCGTTCAGCCGCTCCATGGCCCACAAAAGCGCCAGCTCGCATTCCTGTGCCAGTTCGAAATGCGGCACAGGTGCCTGTTCAGCCGCGTGCAGCAGCGGCTCTGGCAGCCAGGGGCCCACATAGGTTTCACGCCGGGTCCGGGCCAGCCGCAGCGTGTCGATGGCGATATTTGTGGCAACCCGGCGCAGCCAGGCGGTTGGGTTGGTGATCTGATCGCGGTCCGCTGCGGCCCATTTCAGCCAGGTGTCCTGCACCGCGTCCTCGGCGCCGGATACTTCGCCCAGCATCCGGTAGCAGATCGACACCAGTTTCGGTCGCTCCGCTTCAAACACATCTGTCAGCATGTTCATGTCCGCAGCTGCACCTTGATCGTATCATGTCCGACGTTGACCTGGCTGCAAGTCTTGGCAAAGCCAAGGCCCCGTTTCAAGACCGGATAGATCCGGCCGCTGGAGGCTGCGCAGGCGGCTGCGGTGACCGCAACTTCGCCAAAGCGCAGGGCGATCTCCTGGCGCAGGTCGTCCAGATCCGCTGCATCGGCAATTGCGGCTTGGGCAAAACGAAAGCCCAGCCCGAGGTTGCCAGCGCTGGCGGCCTGGCCTTGCAGACACAGCGTCAGCATGTCGGCAGGCACCCCGGCCTCCAGCGCCATATTGGTGACCAGCTGGGCGCAGGGGCCGCAGTCACCGTCCAGGGTAGAGCCGAGCTGCGCCCCCCAGCGGACCTCCAGCGCGGCTTTGGGGCCGTTGTACTGGGTGAACAGTGGCAGGGCGATGGCCAGCCGCAGCCCCGCCGAGGCTGAGGTTTTGGTAACATGCTGCATATAGGCGGCATCATAGCTGTAGCGGGTGGCAAAGCTTTGGATGGCAAGATTGAGAAGGAATTTGATCATCGCTCAGGCCTTGTGCGGGGTCAGGGGAAGCGCCCGACGGGGCAGGGTGAAGGCGGCCCAGAGCACGGCGGCGGCAGGCAGCTGGATGCCGGTAAAGTTGGTCAACGCGATCAGATCTGCGGGAAAGCCGCGGTGGCTCCAGATCCAGATGTGGAACAGCGCGTGAAACACCAGCCAGGCAGAGCCGCAGACAGCGGCGCTGCGGTCGGTCTTCAGCGCCGCCCAGGCCAGTGCCAGCCCGCTGGACAGGAAGGCCAGCGCCACATCGCGGGCGAAGTGAATGTTCAGCGGGCCGGTCATCTGCACACCCGGCAGGGTGGCATACCAGTGCGGCGTGGCCGCCCACATATAGGCGGCGTTGATCAGGGCAAATCCGCCCGCCGCCGCCAAAATGATCCTTTGCATTGATACCTCCAGAACGCAGGGTCTGAAGGGAAGACGGATCAGGACGCGTGTTTGTGACAGGATGTGCAGCGGTGGGCAGAAATTTATTGCGCGGCGTGCTGCCGGGCCTGGTCCGGGTATAGCTCTGCCATTGAAACCGAGCGGCCGTTGTCCTGCACGATCCGCGCGTGGCAGCGCTGCAGCTGCCGCGGATCCGTCACGCCACAGCTATGGGCAAGGGTGGTGACCTCCTTGATCATGTTCTTGGCATAAGAGGCGACACGCACGGCTTTGTCGGTAGGGTCCAGGCCGAACTGCAGCTTGGGGTTATGGGTGGTGATGCCGGTGGGGCAGGTGTTCTTGTTGCATTGCAGCGCCTGGATACAGCCGAGCGCAAACATGAAACCGCGGGCGGAAACCACAAAGTCCGCCCCGGCGCAAAAGGCCCAGGCGACTTCTGACGGGTTGACCAGCTTGCCGCTGGCGCAAACCTTGATCCGGTCCCGCAGCCCATGGCCAGAAAGGACATCCACCGCTTTGGGCAGGCTTTCGCGCAGCGGCATGCCCATGTTGTCGATTAGGCTCATCGGGGCGGCGCCGGTGCCGCCGTCGGCGCTGTCGATGGTGATGAAATCCGGGGCGCTTTCCGCACCGCGCGACAGGATCTCCCGGCACAGCCCGTCCAGGAAGCCATGGGCGCCGAGGACCGCTTTGAAACCCACGGGCTTGCCAGTGACTTCGCGCACATAGGCGATCATGTCCAACAGCTCACCCGCGTTTGAGGCCTCTGGGTGACGGTTGGGGCTGATGGCGTCCTCGCCCGGGGTCAACCCGCGTATGGCGGCGATTTCCTCTGTCACCTTGGCGCCGGGCAGGATGCCGCCCTTGCCGGGTTTGGCGCCCTGGCTGAGCTTTAGTTCGAACATGCGGACGGTTTCATGGGCGGCGGCAGCGCGCAGTTTCGTCTCGTCAAAGCCGCCCTCGGGCTTGCGGACGCCGAATTTGCCGGTGCCGATCTGGAACACGACGTCGCAGCCGCCCTCAAGGTGGTAGGGAGACAGCCCGCCTTCGCCGGTGTTCAGCCAGATCCCGGCCTTGGCGGCGCCATGTGACAGGGCCCGCACCGCGGGTACGGAAATGGCGCCAAAGCTCATGCCGGAAATGTTGAAAATCGACGCTGTGGTGTAGGGCGTGCGGGCATAGGGGCCGATGGTGACAGCGGCGGGCGGGATGGTGCCCTGTTCGAGGTCCGGAAAGGGCGCGTTGGCGAAATAGACGGTTCCTGCCGGACGCAGATCACGGGTAGAGCCGAAGGCAACGGTGGAATCCACGTTTTTGGCGGCCCGGTAGATCCAGGAGCGTTCTGCCCGGTTGAACGGCATTTCCTCGCGGTCGAGCGCAAAGAAATACTGTCGGAAGAATTCGCCCAGATGTTCAAACAGATAGCGGAAGCGGGCGATCACCGGGTAATTGCGGCGTAGGGTGCTGGCGGTCTGGGTCTTATCGCTGATGTAGACCGCGATCAGCCACAGAAGACCCGCACCGATGGCAAAGATGAAGGCGTAAGACAGGATTTCGAGCAGCGCCAGGACGGTGCTGGATATCTGGGTCATGGGGTCTGTTGCTCCTCTGTGGCCGGGCCGTGCGCCGCCGGGCTGGCCGGTTCTGTGCGGTGCAGGATTTATAGATACTGCGGCAGGGAGGCAGAAGTTGTCCAGCCTGCCGAAGACAGCGGGCAGACGGCGACCAGTAAAACCTTGCCTTTGCCGGTTTTTCCGTCCTATCGACGGGAATGCGCCTGATCCCGTTTCTGATATCCGCCGTGCTGACGATTGCCGTCGCGGCTGGCGTGTTCAAGATCTCCGGCGCCTATTTCCGGTCGGAAGAAGTGGCCAAGGCCGAGGGGCCGCTGTCGCTCCACCAAAGCGCTGTCATTGCGGAACTGGAACGGTTTTCGCATCTGACTCATGTGCTGGCCCGGGACGCCGCTGTCATTGACACGGCCAGCGGGCGGGACACTGGGGTTCTGAACCGGCGGCTGGAGGATTTTGCGGCCAAGGCGGGGCTGGACGCGATTTATCTGATGGATCGGGCCGGCGTTGCCATTTCGGCGTCGAACTTCAGCCAGCCCGGCAGTTTTGTCGGGCAGAGTTATGCGTTCCGCCCCTATTTCCAGCAGCCCCTGCAGGGTGGGCAGGGAAGATTCTATGCCATAGGGACGACCACTGGGCTGCCGGGGTATTTCATTGCCGACGCGGTGCGCAGCGCTGACGGAGAGATCGCCGGGGTCATTGCCATCAAAATCGGCTTTCAGCAGCTGGAGCAAAGCTGGCGCAGCTCGGGTGAGCAGGTGTTTCTGGCCAATGAGGACGGCGTTGTGCTGCTGGCCTCTGATCCGGCATGGCGATACCGCGTGCTGGCGCCGCTGTCAGAGGGGCAGCGGCAGCGGATCAAGGACGCCCGGCAGTTTCCGGGCCAGCCGCTGGAGCTGCTGAAATGGCAGGCGGGTGACGGGCCGCGCGCAGTGATTTCCGGGCAGGAGCAAATCCACCTGACGGCTGCGATCCCGCCGCACGGCTGGACCTTGCATTACTTTGCCAGCGATGACCGGGCCACGGCCCGCAGCTGGCTGGTGACGTTGCTGGTCGGCTTTGCCGCCGGGCTGGTTCTGGTTCTGATCCAGGTTCAGCGCGGGCGCCGGATCAGCGCCGCCCTGGCACGCTCTGAGCATGAGGAAGCCAAGCTGCGCCGGGCCAATGAACTGCTGGCCATAGAAATCGAGGACCGCAAGACCGCCGAACGGCGCCTGAAGCGGACCCAGGACGAATTGGAACGCGCCAGTCGGCTGGCTGCGCTGGGGCGGCTGGCGGCGTCGGTGACGCATGAGCTGGGCCAGCCGATCACCGCCATGCGCAACCATCTGGTCGCCGCTGAAATTGACCCCGGCGGGCGCGGCCCACTGTCGGGCAGGATCAGCGCGCTGGTGGACCGGATGGAAGCTATTACCCGTCAGCTCAAGTTTTTTGCGGTCTCCGGGGCAGACACGTTTGCCGACGTGGACCTGAATGGGGCATTGCGCGCGGCGGCTGCGCTGATTGAACCCAATCTTGCCGAGGCAGGCGCCAGACTGCGGCTTGAGCTGAGCGCCGAGCTGGCAGCGGTCACCGGCAGCCGCCTGAGGATCGAACAGGTGATGACCAATCTGCTGCGCAACGCGGTGGATGCCTGCGAAGACAGCGCCGATCCGCTGGTCACCGTCCGGACCGGGGTCAGCGACGGCGAGGTCTGGGCCGAAATAGAAGACAACGGCCACGGCCTGGGCCAGTCGACGCTTGCCGAATTGCAGGAACCCTTTGTGACCACCCGCGAAAGCGGCCGCGGTATGGGCTTGGGGCTGGCGATTTCAGCGGGTATCGTACAGGACCACGGCGGCACCATGACCGCCCGCAACACCGCCGCCGGCGGGGCGCTGTTTCGGGTCGGCTTTCCCGTTGCGGGTCAGGAAATGGAAGAAGATCAGCCATGAGCGGAGCCAAACCTTTCAGCATTCTGGTCATCGACGATGACAAATCCATGCGCCAGTCCGTCTGTGACCTGCTGGAGGCCGCCGGCTGGCAGACCGTTGCTGTGGCGCGGGCGGCGGTCGGGTTGGAGCGGCTGGCGGAGCTTGCACCGGATGCCATCCTGTCCGATGTGCGGATGCCCGGCATGTCCGGGCTCGACCTGCTGGCCGGGCTGGATCCTGCCTCGGCGCCGCCGTTGGTGCTGATCTCGGCCCATGGTGATATTCCGATGGCGGTGAAGGCGATGCAGGACGGGGCCTACAGCTTTGTTGAAAAACCCTATGAGCCGCGCCGTCTGCTGGCCATTCTGCGCCACGCGGCAGAACAGCACCGGATGCAGCAAAGCAACGCGCGGCTGAAGGCCCGGCTCTATGCGCTTTCGGGGCTGGACCGGGTGCTGCTGGGGCAAACCGCGCCGGTGGTACAGCTGCGGCAGGAGATTCTGGATCTGGCTGACACTGGCGCGGCCGTCCTGATTGAAGGGGAGACCGGCACCGGCAAGGAGCTGGCGGCACGGGCCTTGCATGATCTGGGGCCAAACGCCGACGCGCCGTTTCTGGCGCTGAACTGCGCTGCCCTGTCGCCTGCCACTTTTGAAGCAGAAATGTTTGGAACAGACGGCAGGTCTGGCGGGCGGCTGTTGGCGGCGTCGGGTGGCACCCTGTTTCTGGACGAAATCTGCTCCTGCCCGCCGGAGGTTCAGGCCAAACTGCTGCGGGTGATCGAAGACAAGCAGATCCTGCCTGCGGGCGGCCAGCTGCCGGTGCCGGTCAGCTTTCGTGTGGTTTCGGCCACCAACGAGGATGCAGAACTTGCAGTGCAGGAAAACCGCCTGCGCAAGGATCTGCTGTTCCGGCTGAATACGATGGTGCTGAGCCTGCCGCCCCTGCGCCAGCGTCGCGATGACCTGACGCTTCTGGCGGCGCATTTCCTGTCGCAGTTCGCACAGCTTTATGAAACCGCCGTGCCGGAGATGTCCCAGGACGATTTGACCGCATTGATGGCGCACAGCTGGCCGGGGAATGTGCGTGAATTGCGCAGTGTCTGCGAACGCAGGGTGCTGGCGGCGCGCCGCGGTGCCGGTACCATGGCAGCGGCAATCCGCATGGATCAGCAGCTGGAGGATGTGCCGGACACCCTGCGTGAAGCCGTGGCAGCCTTTGAACGCGAGCTGATCGGCAAGGCGGTGAAGGCCCATGAGGGCCGCATGGACGCCGCTGCCGAGGCGCTGGGGATCGGCCGCCGTACATTGAACGAAAAGATCGTCAAACTGGGCCTCGACAAGGACGCTTTGCTGTAAATTCACCCTGCGGAAATCCGCAGGGCTGCCCGGATTGTGCGCGCATTTTCCTTCATAGGCAGGGCTGCTGCCATCCCGGATACTCCCCCAATCACATCCGCATGCATCTGGGAGGAGCTTTCATGCGCACGTATCTCAAAGGGGCAGCCCTTGCCGCCCTCACCGCAACTTTTGCGACCGAAGCCATGGCAACCGAATGGAATGTCTCGCTGTGGGGCAAACGCCGCGCCTTTACTGAACACGTCGAGAAACTGGCTGAGCTGGTCAGTGAAAAGACCGGCGGCGAGTTCACGCTGAACATCAGCTATGGCGGGCTGTCCAAGAACAAGGAGAACCTCGACGGGATTTCCATCGGCGCCTTTGAAATGGCGCAGTTCTGCGCCGGGTATCACCGCGACAAGAACCCCTCGATCACCGTCTTGGAACTGCCGTTTCTGGGCGTGACCTCGCTGGAGCAGGAAATCGCCGTCTCGCAGGCCGTCTATCAGCACCCGGCGGTGCAGAAGGATCTGGCGCGCTGGGGCGCGACGCTTTTGATGCCCTCGCCGCTGCCGCAGTACAATATCGTCGGCACCGGTGACAAGCCGTCCTCGCTGAAGGATTTCGAAGGCCTAAGCGTGCGGGCGACCGGCGGCATCGGCAAGGCAATGGAAGCGGTCGGCGCCGTGCCGACCTCTATGTCGGCCACCGAAGTGCGTCAGGCGATGGACAGCGGCATCGTCAAGGCAGTGGCGTTTGCGCCGCATGCACATATGGCCTTTGGCACCATCGAAAACGGCACCTGGTGGACCACCAACCTGAACCCCGGCACCGTAAACTGCCCAGTGGTGGTCAATACCGATGCGCTGGACAGCCTGTCCGAGGACCACCGCGCGGCGCTGCTGGGTTCGGTGGATGAGGCGCTGGCCCATTACGTGGACTTCTACAAGTTCAACGCATTGGACGCCTGGGAACCTGCGCTGGACACCGCCCGTATTGAACTGGTGACGTTCCCGGATGCGGAAATAGCGGCCTTCAAGGATGCGGCTGCGGCACCCGCTGCTGCTGCATGGATCGAGGAGAACACTGCGCGCGGTCTCCCTGCGCAGGAGCTGTATGATCTGGTGACCGGCTTGATTGCGGATGGCAGCTAAGCCTGCCGCGCCCCGCAGCTGTCGGCTGCGGGGCTGTCCCGATTTCCCCGTAAAACTGTTGGAGGCCCGCCATGGCCGGCTCATCCCTGGTACTGACAGACGGCAGCCGCCTCAGCGCGGTTGATCAGTCGCTTTACCGTATCGAAAAACCTCTTGCCCTGCTCAGCGGCCTTGCCGTGTTTTCCCTGATGCTGCTGGCGGTGATCTCAGTCGGAGGTCGCAATCTCTTCAATACCCCGCTGCCCGGCTATGTGGATTGGATTGAACAGGCCATGCCGCTGATTGCCTTCATGGGCATTTCCTTTACCCAGCGCGACGGCGGCCATATCCGCATGGACATGCTGGTCGGCGCCCTGAAGGGTCGCGCGCTTTACTTTGCCGAGTTTCTGACCACCGCCGCTGTGCTGATCCTGATGTTGCTGATGGTCTGGGGCAGCTGGGCGCATTTCCAGCGCAGTTTCGATTTTGCCGCGCCGTGGTGGAGTGCGGACAGTTCGATGGATATTTCGCTGCCGCTTTGGCCTGCCAAACTGCTGGCGCCGGTGGCCTTCAGCGTGCTGTGCCTGCGCCTGTCGCTGCAGCTTTGGGCCTATGGGCGTGCTTTGCGCAGCGGTACGGACAGCCCGGTTGCCGTGCCGATGATCGCCGATGCCGCCACCCAGGCGGCGATGGAGGCGGATCACGTCTCTGGTCAAGACAGCTGAGGACTTTCTGACATGGAACCTATTGAAATCGGCCTGACCGTCTCGGCCGGGATGCTGGTGCTGGTGGTGCTGGGCATGCGGGTGGCCTTTGCCGCCGGTCTGGCTGGGCTGATCGGCCTGATCTGGATTTTCTGGGCCAAGTTCGGATATGATCCGGCGCGGTTCGGCAAGGCGCTGACAGTGTCGATCAAGATCGCGGGGCAGGTGCCCCATTCCAAAGTCTCCAGCCAGGCGCTGAGCCTTATTCCGACCTTCATCCTGATTGGTTATCTGGCCTATTACGCTGGATTGACCAAGGCCTTGTTCGAGGCCGCCAAACGCTGGCTGGCCTGGGTGCCGGGCGGGCTGGCGGTCTCTACGGTCTTTGCCACTGCAGGTTTTGCTGCCGTCTCTGGCGCCTCGGTGGCCACTTCAGCTGTCTTTGCCCGCATCGCCATCCCGGAGATGCTGAAGATCGGCTATGACAAGCGCTTTGCCGCAGGCGTGGTGGCGGCGGGCGGCACATTGGCCTCGCTGATCCCGCCCTCGGCTATTCTGGTGATCTATGCCATTATTGTTGAACAGGACGTGGGCAAGCTGCTGTTGGCAGGGTTCATTCCCGGAGCGTTTTCGGCAGTGATCTATGGGCTGCTGATTGTCGGTATGGCCGTCACGATCAAAGACTTCGGGCCGCGTGTCACCGGCTTTAGCTGGCGCCAGCGGTTTGCGGCCCTGCCGCCTGCGCTGCCCATCGTGTTTGTTGTCGTGACCATTATCTTCTTTGTCTACAACCCTTTTGGCGGCGATGCCTGGGGCACCCCGACCGAAGGCGGCGCCATAGGTGCGTTTGTTGTCTTTCTGATGGCCCTGTTCCACGGCATGCGCTGGCGCGAGTTCAAGGACGCGTTGCTGGAAACCGCCAAGCTGAGCGTGATGATTTTCACCATCATCTGGGGGGTGCTGATCTATGTGCGGTTCCTGGGCTTTGCGGATTTGCCCGGCGCCTTCGCGGATTGGATCACCGCGCTGGAGATGCCACCCATGCTGATCCTGATCTGCATCCTCTTGGCCTATGCGGTGCTGGGCATGTTCATGGACGCAATTGGCATGCTGCTGCTGACCTTGCCGGTGGTTTACCCGGCGGTGATGGCGCTGAATGGTGGCGAGGCGGTTTCGGCTGCGGACAGCACCTTTGGCATGTCCGGCCCGATGTGCGCGATCTGGTTCGGCATTCTGGTGGTGAAAATGGCTGAGTTCTGCCTGATCACCCCGCCCATCGGATTGAACTGCTTTGTGGTCGCCGGCGTGCGCGATGACCTGAGCGTGCAGGACGTGTTCAAGGGGGTGACCCCGTTCTTCATTGCCGATGCGGTGACCATCGCCCTGCTGGTGGCCTTTCCGGCCATCGTGCTGTGGCTGCCGGGGCAGGTGTGATCTTTGCGTCCGGTCTGACGCGGGCCGCCCGATGCAGGGCGGCCCAAAGACGTTTCAGCTGAAAGTGAGCAGAAAGCAGGCGCCCCGGCTGGAAGCGACGAGGCTGAAGCTGCCGCCGATGGCTTCAACCGTTGCCTTGACGATGTTGAGCCCCATGCCGGTGCCGCCACTGTCCCGCCGGGTGGTGAAGAAGGGCTGCAGGATCTTATCTGCATTGCCTGCGCTGATGCCGGGGCCATCATCCGCAATCCGGAGGCAGGTTGCCGCACCGTCCTGATAGGCTGTCAGACCCACCTCCTGCGCGCCGTGCTGATGGGCGTTTTCCAGCAGATGGGTCAGGATGATCTGCAGGGTGGGGGCGGCCACCGGCAGCGGCAGGGCGCCGTTCTCGGTCTTGATTGCAAGGGCGGGAAAGGCCTGCGACATCTGAGGTGTGATGGCGTCCAGACAGCTGGTCCCGGTCATCGCGCTTTGGTCTGCCAGGCTGAAGGCGCGCATGTTGGCCAGCAAATCCTCCATCCGTTTGCCGCCCTTGTCGATGGTGTCCAGCAGGCGCTGCCGTTGCGCCGGAGGAAGATCACCGTCGCGCAACAGCTCTGCTGCGCCTTTCAGCGCGGTCAGCGGTGATTTCAATTCATGGGTGACATGGGCGGTGTAGGTCTTGAGCGCGTCCTGTTTGTTCTGCAGCCGCGCGGTGAGCGACTGGAAACTGTGGCTCAGATCCTCGATTTCCCGCGTGCCCAGCTGGTCCGGCGGTTCCCACGCCTGGCCGCCGTGGCCCGCCATCTGGCTGCGCTGGATCAGCAGGCGGATCGGCCGGGTGATGAAGCGCCAGAACACATAGCCGATCAGCGCTGTAGACAGGGCCACAAAGGCGGCGGCCTTGGCAAGGTTGAAGCGCTCGCCATAGAGGAAGCGGAAGATGTGGTTCGGGGTGCGGCTGAGGTAAACCGCGCCGATCAGGGTCTGATCGGCAAATACCGGCATCGCTACAAACACACGCACACGGGCGCCCCGGCTGAGCGTATAGAGCGCAGGCGGTGTGTCCTCGCGGACCCGGGTGCGCGCGACAGAGGTGGTCTTGCCTGCCAATGCGCTCTGGATCTCTGTCACATGGCCCAGAAACGTGCCGGTTTCGGCGGTGCCTGCAAACACGTTGCCGCGGGCATCAAGAAAGCGGTAGCCTGCCAGCGTCTGGATCTGCGCGGCATTGGCGATGCGGGTCAACCGGGTTGCGATCTTGCGATGGGGGACACCGGCAGGACCGGAGAGCGGTTTTGCATCCGGGCGCGGCGGCAGAACCGTTGCGCTGTTGACCGACAGCGACGGAAACACCGCGCGTTCACCCGTAACAGGCCCCCAGTCAGGCGGCGTGCTTTTGGCGGCGCCGGCGTAAAGCTCCGCATAGGCGGCTGACATCACCGCAGCCTGGGTCAGCAGGCTTTCCTCGGTCTGCTGCACCAGCTGGCTGTCATAAAAGCGAAACAGGATCAGCCCGGCAAAAGGCAGGCACAGGACCAGCGCCAGCACCAGAAGAACCACGGCCCAGAGCCGCGGCCGCCATTTGCGGTTCAGCCCGGCGTGCATGCGCCCATCCTGAGCCCGACGCCGTGCACGGTCACGATCCCTTCGGCGCAACCGGCCAGGGCCAGCTTGGCGCGGATGTTGCGGATATGGCTGTCGATGGTGCGATCGGACACATGGATGTTGTAACCGTAAAGCGCATCCACCAGCTGCGCCCGCGACAGCACCCGGTCCGGGCGGGACATCAGTATGGCCAGCAGCCGGAATTCTGACCCGGTCAGGGCCACCGGCGCGGCAGCAAAGCGGCACAGGTGGCGGTCCGCATCGAGCTGCAGGCTGCCCTGCGTCAGGACCGTTTCTGGCTGTGCCGGAGCAGAAGCGCTGCGTTTCAGGATGGCCTTGATCCGGGCCACCAGTTCGCGCGGTGAAAAGGGCTTGGTCAGATAGTCATCGGCCCCCAGCTCCAGCCCGACAATACGGTCAATCTCGTCATCGCGGGCTGTGAGGAACAGGATCGGCACCTCAGAGGATTTGCGGATTTCCCGGCAGACCTCGAGCCCGTCCATTTCGGGCAGGCCGATGTCCAGCACGATCAGGTCTGGGTGTTCCTGCCGACTGATGTTCAGCGCCGCAAGCCCGTCGCTGGCAAAGAGGGTCTCAAACCCCGCCTTTTCCACCGCGAACCTTGTGATTTCAAGGATGTCGGGGTCGTCATCGACAACAAGAATGCGGGCTGGCATCAAATGGGGTCCTTTAAGTCTGCTGCTGATAATAGGCTTGGATCCGCCATCTCCGAAAGCCCCATTCGCGCCAGTTGGTGATGGTGGTCCGGTTCAGATCAGAGTGTATCGCGCTGCCGCAGACCTGTTGCCCTGTTGCGGTCTCGAAGGCATGGACCGCAGGATAGGCCGCAGCACCAAGGCTGCAGATGTAAGACGTGTCCTGCGTCACCAGCGTGCTGCCATGGGTCAGGTTGTAGCGGGCGATGACATCGGCAAAGTTTACGAAACTGCAGATATAGAGAGCGGCGACAAGCGCTGCGAAACAGCGGCGCAGCAGCCAGGCCGTGCCGTGGCCGCGATGGATCTGCACCACGGTCAGCACCAGCCCTGCCAGCACCAGCGCCATCCAGACAAAGGCGGCAATTCGCAGGTACGTCAGTGCGTAGGCGGCAACGTAATGCTGAAGCCGGATGGCAGCGGTCAGCACCAGGATCATGTTCTGCGCCAGCCACAGATAGACCAGAGCACGCAGGGTTCTGTCGGTGCCAGTCATGCTGCGCGTCACCAGTGTGAACACACCAGCCAGCAGGGCTGTCACCACCAGCGGATAGGCGCCCCGGTGGGCGTAAGCGGCATAGCTCATCCCGTCCGGCAGGGCGACGCCGCCGGTCAGGATGCCAAGGTCCATCATCGTTTGGGCCAGAAACAGCAGGTTGAACAGCACCAGTGAATTGCGCACCGACACCGGATTGATCAGAAAGGCGGCCCTGCTGGGGCCGGCCTTTTGTACATTGGCGGCAGGCGCGGTGCTGCCTAACCAGGTCTCGCTCAGGTTCAGGCAGGGCCACAGCAACGCAGCCGCCACGGTCCAGAACAGAAGCCGCAGCCAGAACTCCAGTTCGAACAGCCGACCCGGGTCCAGCTCTGCGAGAGCCTCCTCCAGCACCGGGTTGGCAGAGGCCAGCAGCATCAGGAAGACCGAACCCATCAGCAGTGGCAGCGCCAGCGAGGCCGCATGGCGGCGGAGGCCCGAGCTGAGGTCCGAGGCGGGCATGGCGCACAGGGCATTGCGCAGCAGCAGCGCGGCGCCAAATGTTGGCAGACGCAGGGCGGTGCGCAGTGCCAGCCGTTCACTGAGCACCGGGCCGTACACCGCCCAGGCCGTCAGGCAGATCAGGCCGCCAAGGCTGAACAGGACGGACAGGACCTGCAGGTCAATGGCGGCCGGCAGGTTGCTGAGCAGGGCAAAACCCGCGGCGCCTGCCCATTCCCGGATCGTGGGCCGCCGGGGCTTCATCGCCATGACGGCAGCAGAGAGGATCAGCGCAAAGACAGCCACCGAAATGCCTGCCGGCTGGTCCCAGAACAGCCAATCCGCAATTGCAACCAGCGATGCCAGCAGCGGGATTGCATGACGTGCCCGCATTGAAACCAAGAGCGGTCCGCGGCCCGGCTGGCGGCGGGGCTGCGCCTGCGGCGGCTCGCCCGCGGCCTCCAGCCACCAGGCGTCAAGCCGGAGGCTGTCCGGTATGCCGTGAATGATCAGTTCCTGCCTCATGTCCTGTCTCCTGCCAGCAGTTTTCATTGCCCGGCAGGATGCCTGTGTGGCTTGCAGCTTTGGCGCGCCATGTCCGCAGGTTTCAGGGGGCTTTTGTGCAGGTTTCGTGCAGGGCGTCAGGCGCGGACTGGCAGCCGTGACGCAGATCGTTCGAAAACAGCTCAACTGCACGGGGCTGAACCTGTGTCCGCCGGGTGGCCAGCGCAAATTCGGAGTGCCAGCGCAGCTGCGGATGCTCAAGCGCGCGCAACCGGCCTGCTGCCACACGGCTTTCAGCAAAATGCACCGGCAGCGGGCCAAGATAGTGGCCGGTTTCGATCAGCATCGCCAGTGCCTCCATGTTGTCAGCAAAGGCTGCGGCGCCGGGGCCCTTCCAGGAAGGCAGCAATGGCATGTCATAAGACCGCTGGCACACGGGGTACTGCGGCAACAGCTCGGGGCAGACCTGGCTGGGGGGCAGGGCAAACAGCGGATGCTCCCGGCCGCAATACAGCTGGTGCGCCTCGTGGCACAGCGGTTCATAGACCAGGTCGGACAGCCGGTTGCGGAACGGAGCAACCGCCGCATGCAGCGCCCCGGAAACCAGTTGCTGCGTCAGCTCGGCTGGAGAGGCAATGGTGATCTCCAGTCGGACATCATGGCCACGTGCCAGGAACCGTTGCAGAGCCTGCGCCAGGTTCAGGCCGGGCAGACTGCTGACAGCATCTGCCGTGCCGATGCGCAGGTCGCCGGTGACAGTATCGCGCAGCTCCAGCAGTTCGGCGTCAAAGTCGCGGGCGCAGCGCAGCATCTCGCGGGCCTTGCCCAGGGCGATTTCACCGCGCTCCGTCAGCCGGAAGCCGCCGCGCCCGCGCTCGCACAGCCGGTACCCCAGTGAGGTTTCCAGATCGCGGATACGGATGCTGATGGCGGATTGGGTGATGCCAAGCGCATATTGCGCCTCAGAAAACCCGCCGCAGTCGGCGACAGTGACAAAGGTTTCCAAAAGCGGGTTGCGCAACAGTTTCATGGTGCATCTCCTGTTCTGCGGCGACAGCATTCATATGAAACTAGATTATGTGAAGATAACCAGTGCAATATTTTTTCATGTTTTGCGCCGTGCTCCCTTGTGCAGAGATCTTGCAGAAGGAGACGCAAATGTCCGGACACGGGTATGAAACCGGCCGCCTGAACCTGCCGTTCACCGGAATTGCCACTTTTGGCAGGACCGCTTACGCGGCGGATTGGGACGCCATCGATGCGGATGTTGCCATTCTGGGCGCGCCTTATGATGCCGGCTGCCAATATCGGTCCGGCGCGCGGTTCGGTCCGCGGGCGGTGCGGGAGGCATCCACCCTGTTCAGCTTTGGCCATGCCGGCGCCTATGATCACGAGGATGATGCCACCTATTTGCAGCAGGATGTGCGGATCGTTGATCTGGGGGACGCCGACATCATCCACACCAAAACCAAGGCCAGCCACGCCAATATCGAATATGGGGTGCGCAAGATCCTGCAGGCGGGCGCGCTGCCGGTGGTGATTGGCGGCGATCATTCCATCAACATCCCCTGCATCCGCGCCTTTAAGGAGGATTGCTCCAAATCCGGGCCGCTGCATGTGGTGCAGATCGACGCACATCTTGACTTCGTCGATGCGCGCCATGGTGTCACCGAAGGCCACGGCAACCCGATGCGGCGGGCCATAGAAAAGGACTATGTCAGCGGCATGACCCAGCTGGGCATCCGCAATGTCTCCTCGACCGCAAAAGAAGGCTATGAGGACGCCCGCGCCCGCGGTTCAGACATCCTGTCGGTGCGGCAGGTGCGCAAGCTGGGCACCGAAGCAGTGCTGGCGCGCATTCCCAAAGGCGCACGCTACTATGTCACCATCGACATTGACGCCTTCTGCCCCTCAATCGCGCCGGGCACCGGTACGCCAAGCCATGGCGGCTTTCAGTATTATGACGTGCTGGAGATCCTGCAGGGGCTCAGCAAACGCGGCAGCGTGGCTGGCATCGATCTGGTGGAAGTGGCTCCGGCTTATGATCCGTCGGAAAGCACCCAGATTCTGGCGGCGCAGCTGTTGCTGAATTTCCTCGGCTTCATTTTCCACAACCGCCGCTGAACCGGCGCTTGCTGCTTCTTTCTGGTGGCAAATACCCCGGGGAGCGCGAGGGGCCGGCCCCTCGCCCTGGTCTCTTGTCCTGGCCGCTGCCGATGGCGGTTCAGGCGGGCATCCTGCTTTCGGCAAAACTGCGTGCGGCGGCCACTGCCACTGGGTCCGGTTCCGTTCCGGTGAAACCCAGCAGATAGCCTTCCAGCCGGGCGGTGCGGGCCTGCATCGGCTCGCGCACTTCCAGCGCGTGATAGCCGCATTGCATAAAGTAAAGGATCCGGGCGCGGGCCTCTGCCTCATAGGTTTCGTAACCATGGTGTGCAAACATCGCCGTCACCGCTGCCAGCCGTTGCGTGTCCGCGGCGTCAATCCGGCTGCGCACCGGGCCGTCATGGCGTGACCATTCCCGGACTGCAAAATCCAGGCTGGCGTCAAACAGGTCCGGATCGACAAAACAACGAAAGAAATTGCAGACCGCCCAGGTGATATTCTCCGCAGGCAGTCGGCAATGGGCCAGGACCGGCTCTGTGTTGCGCGCTTCCCAATCGTCCAGCAGCGCCTGCAGCAGGTGTTTTCGGCTTTTGAAATACCAGTAAAAGCTGGAACGCGAGACGCCGAGACGCTCGCTGATGGCCAGCACCTTGACCCCGGCCACCCCTTCGCTGATCAGCAGATCCCGCGCCACGTTCAGCCAATCCTCCGGCGTCACTTTCACATGGCCGCTGAGCGGTTCCTTGTCAGGGTTGTCCCGGTGCAGCACCGGGGCGGCGCGTCTGGCCATGTCAGCTCTCCGGCGGGGCGCCGCCATCTGCGGTGCGTTTGGCGATAAAGCCTCGCAGGGCCTCAGCGCGGGTTTCATCCGTTGCCGGGCGGTTATCACGGGCCAGGATATCCTTCCAGACCTGTGTGGCGCGCTGGTTGGTGTCCAGAGCGCCGCGCTCGCTCCAGGTGCCGAAATTGGCATAATCATGCACCACGGGTTCGTAGAATTCAGTATTGTACCGCGCCATGGTCTGCGGGCTGGCAAAGAAATGGCCGCTTGGCGCCACCTCCTTGAGTGCGGTGTCATAGCCGATCTCGTCCGTGCCTGCCTGCGCGCCTGCGCACAGCTCGGCAATCATGTTCAGAACTTCGGCGTCGGTGACCAGCTTTTCGTAGGAAACGGACAGCCCGCCTTCCAGCCAGCCGGCTGAGTGGATGATTACCGTGGCACCCGCCATCAGGCAGCCCCACAGCCCCATCTGGTTCTCGTTGGCCGCCTGCACGTCATTGCAGTTTGAGGCCGACCCGGCCGCCGACCGCCACGGAAGACCCAGGAAGCGCGCCAGCTGGCCTGCCGCCAAGGAGGCCTGGAAATGCGGCGGCGTGCCAAAGGCCGGGGCGCCGGATTTCATGTCCACATTCGAGGTGAAAGTGCCGTAACACACTGGCGCGCCGGGGTTTGCCAGCTGGGTCAGCGTCAGGGCTGCCAGCACTTCTGCATGGCTGAGAGTGATGGCGCCTGCCACGGTGATCGGCGCCATTGCCCCCATCAGGGTGAACGGCGTGATGATCGAGACCTGGCCGTGCCGTGCAAAGTCGATCAGCCCCTGCGCCATCGGAATGTCCAGCGTGCGCGGGCTGTTGGTATTGATGATGGTGTAGCAGTGCGGTTCCGCCTGGAATTCTGTATCCGACAGGCCGCGGAAATCGCGGATCATCTCAAAACAATCCATCACCTGCGGCGTCCCGCGCGAGAAGATGAAGGGGAACTTGTCAGTCCGGGTCATCTGCGCTTCGGTGGTGAAATAGTGGCGCAGATGGATGGGGACGTCCTGCGGTTCCACCTGGGGCGAGATCATCTGGAAGACGTCGAAATGATGGGTGAGCTGCAGGTATTCCAGATAGTCCTGCGCCGAGCCCGGACGGCGGCCGCGCTCCAGATCGGTGGCATTGGGCGCGCCTGCGCCGGCCTGGAAGACCAGGCTGCCAAGTTCCAGCGTGATGTCGCGGTCACGGGCGCCGGCCCGGCAAGTGATTGAGCGGGGGGCTGTTGCCAGCGCGGCCTCAACCATGTCGCGGCCGATATAGACCATTTCATTGTCTTCATCGACGCGAGCACCGCCTTTGGCATAGATACGCCGGGCCTCGGGCAGCAGCACTTTCATGCCCAGCTCTTCCAGCATCTTCAGCGCGGTTTCATGCATGTCCGCAATCTGATGCGCCGGGAAGACCTCCATCTGCGGGAAGGGGTTTTTCAGCTGGCGGTAGTTTGTATTGCGCTGCGGGGTGGGGGCAGCGTTGCCCCCGCGTCCTCGCCGCCTGCGTCCGCCGGTGTTTTCGATGGTCATGGCCTTAACCTCTCATCGCTGTGCCAGCGGGGTCATAGGGGGAGGGCGCAATCACCCGTGCGGTGCGTTCCTGACCGACAATATGCAGGGTCAGTTCCGTACCCTCTGCCGCTGCATCGCGGTCCAGCATCGCCATGGCCAGGGACTTGCCCGTGGTATGGCCGAAGCCGCCGGAGGTGACAAAACCGACGCGTTTGCCGTCCTGCCAAACCGGTTCGTAACCGCTGGCATCGGCGTCCGTGGCTGCGACTTCCAGCGTCACCACCATTTGCGCGGGACCGCCTGACTCGCGTTCCTTCAGCGCGGCGGCGCGGCCGATAAAGTCCTTGTTCCAGTCGATCCAGCGGTCCATGCCGGTTTGCGCGGCTGTGTAACCTTGGGTGAACTCGGCGCTCCAGATGCCAAAGCTCTTTTCCAGCCGCAGGCTCAGCAGCGCGTTGAAACCGATTTCGCGCAGCCCCAGATCAGCGCCTGCCTCCTTCAGGAGTTCGCGAAGGGTGATGTGCTCAGCGGCGGAACAATGGAGTTCATAGCCCAGCTCCCCCGTGACCGAGAGGCGGCCAACCTTGAGACGCAGCAGGCCGATGTCGAAGGTGCCGCAGCCCATGAAAGGCAGATCGGCAATGGGACCGTCTGTCAGTTTCTCCAATACCTTGCGGCTGTTCGGGCCAGAGAGGCTGAAGCCGGTGACGGCATCGGTCACGTCGCGCAGCGCGACGCCTTCGCCCATGTGGTCCTGGAACCAGCGCAGGTGCCATTCGCGCAGGTAATAGCTGCCCATGATCCACCAGGTTCCGTCGCCCCAGTTAAACACGGTGAGGTCGCCCTTAAGCCGCCCTTCGGAGGACAGCATCGGCGCCAGTTTGGCGCGGCCTGGCTTGGGCAGCTTCGAGGCCATGATGCGGTCTAGCCAGGCTTCGGCACCGGCGCCGGAAACCTCGAACCGGGAAAAGGCGGAGATATCCAGCAGGCCGACGTCCGCGCGCACTGCCTTGCATTCCTCTGCGACGACGTCAAAGGCGTTGGAGCGTTTCAGGGTCGGGGTTTCGGTGAAATCCTCGGAGGGGGCAAAGTAAAGCGGGACTTCCAGCCCGTAGCTGGCCCCCCAGCGGCAGCCTGCGGCTGTCATCCCGTCATAGGCCGGTGCCTTTTTCAGCGGGCGGCCTGCGGGCAGCTGTTCGTTCGGGTAGGTCATCACGAAACGGCGGGTGTAGAACTGGCCGGTGGTTTCCTTGATGAAGCGCTTGTTTTGTGCGTAGTCGCCGAACCGCGCCACATCCATGCCGAACACATCTGCTTCCGGTTCGCCATGGATCATCCATTCGGCCAGCGATTTGCCGACGCCACCGCCCTGCAGGAAGCCTGCCATCACGCCGCAGGCGCACCAGTAGCCGGGCTTGCCGCGCACCGGACCGACCAGCGGGTTGCCGTCGGGGGCAAAGGTGAAGGCGCCGTTGACCCAGGTCTTGACGCCGGTGGTTTGCAGCGCCGGGTAGCGTTCAAAGCCCAGCGTCAGTTCGCGTTCAATCCGGTCGGGGTCTTCCTGCTGCAGCTCGAACCCGTATTCCCAGGGCGCGCCGTCCATCATCCAGTGCTGGTGGTCGATTTCATAGATGCCCAGCAGGATGCCCTTTTGGTCCTGGCGCATATAGGTGAACCCTTCGAGGTCGACGGTCATCGGCACTTCGAAATCCAGCTGCTCCAGTTCCGGGATGGTGTCGGAGATCAGATAGTGGTGATTGAGCGGCGACACAGGCAGTTCGATGCCCGCCATGCGGCCCACCTGTTTGGCCCAGAGACCGGCAGCATTGACCACATGTTCGGCGTGGATGGTGCCCTTTTCGGTGACAACCTGCCAGCCGCCCTCCACCTGGTGCAGCTCCAGCACGCGGTTGTGTTCAATCACTTCTGCGCCGCGTTTCTTGGCCGCCCCGGCATAGGCGTGCACGGTGCCGGTGGTGTCGACATAGCCCTCGCGGTCGGCCCACATGCCGCCCAGGACGCCATCCGTGGACATGATCGGGCACAGCTCGCCCGCCTCTTGCGGGGTGATCAGGCGGCAGTCGTCGATGCCGATCGACTGGAATGTGCGATAGGCCGACTGCAGCCATTCCCAGCGGTCCGGGGTGCCTGCCAGCGTCATGCCGCCGGTCATATGCATGCCGACGGATTGGCCGGATTCCTTTTCGATCTCAGACAAAAGGTCGATGGTATAGGCCTGCAGCGAGGCAATGTTGGGGTCGGCGTTCAGAGCGTGAAAACCACCCGCGGCATGCCAGCTGGAGCCAGCCGTCAGAACCGAGCGTTCGATCAGGCAGACATCGGTCCAGCCGAATTTCGCCAGATGATAGAGGACAGAGGCGCCGACAACGCCGCCCCCGATGACAACAGCACGATAGTGCGACTTCATGGTCTTGCTCCCTGTCAGCTGCCTCAGGGCTGGTGGGGTGGCTCCCCGAAACCGCCCTTTGGACATTTCTGTCCAATCCATTGCCAATCCTGTACAGTCTTGTCCAGAGAAATTTTGCAAGACAGTGCATGGGACGTTTTAGGCGTCCGGTTCAGCAGCACGGGTCTGGGCTTCGCTCCAGGTGTCCGTGCGCAGGGTCTGCGGTGCAAAACTGCCCGCTCCGCTCCGCCAGGGCAGGGCGGCTTCCAGCCACTGGCCCTGGCGCAGGACAAAGCGCCAGCCGCGCTGCGCGCCCGCAAAGATCGTCACATCCGGATGGTCTTCCTCCAGCAGCTCCACAGTGCCGGTCAAGAGCAGCAGGCTGCCGGATGCAAAATCCACAAAGGCCAGCCCGGCGCGCGGGTTCAGCAGGAAATTCCCCAGCGTGTTGAAATGGTTGTTGCCGCGGAAATCCGGGATGGTGAGGGCATTGCCGTCTACCCGGACAAAGCCGGGCCGCCCGCCGCGATGGGAAACATCCGCGCCTGCATGCCGGGGATCGCTGGCGGCAGGGTTGTGGCTGGCAACAAAGAATGTATCGGCCTGG
This sequence comes from Leisingera sp. S232, assembly GCF_049800895.1. Classification (NCBI taxonomy): domain Bacteria; kingdom Pseudomonadati; phylum Pseudomonadota; class Alphaproteobacteria; order Rhodobacterales; family Roseobacteraceae; genus Leisingera; species Leisingera sp. S232. The sequence continues at coordinate 21,978 of NZ_JBNAFX010000013.1, forward strand.
GCGATCAGCGCAGCATGCGCGGCTGAGAGCTGGGAAAAAACCTGCGGTTCTGCCGGGGGGCTATCCGCAACCATGATCAGGCCGCGTTCCTGAATGTATTGCGGGCAATTGCCAAAGGATTGGTCCACGGCCAGGGTGAAGCCCCGGGGATCTGCCGCAGTGACCCGCCCATTCAGCCGGTTGCGGCGGCGGCTGTGCAGCTCGATCCCCAGAAGGCCCAGAGCAGCCCCTGTGTGGATGGCAGCGCGGACCGGATCCCGTGCGGGGCCGCTGTGCGACACCTGCAGGTGCTGCGGATCGGGTGAGGTTGCAAAGCCGGGCGGGCCGCTCAGCAGGCTGGCCCAGGGCCAGCCATCCGCGTCCACGGCACCGACGGCAAGGAACGGCAGCTGGGCGAAGAACGCCCGATGCTCATCCGGCATAAAGGGGCGGATCATCCTGCGGCCCAGGGTCTCTGCCATCTCGCGCTTGCCGGCGCGGCGCTGCATGTCCTGTTCGCCGGGATGAAAGGGGGATGGGGGTGCTGCATCATGGGCCATTGGACCCTCCTGTGTCTGGAGAGAGGCGGCGGCGATTGACGCCGCCGCAGCTGGGATCAGGCGGCAAGGCCGGCCTTGGTGGCGGGCATCGGTTTGAAGCCCTTCAAGCCCTCAATACTGGCCAGCAGGGCGCGGACATTGGGGTAGGGGTCCAGTGAAATACCACCTTCTGGCGCATGGGCGATGTAGGAATAAACAGCTACATCCGCGATAGTGGGGGCATCCCCGACCAGAAAGCCGCGGCCTTTCATATGGGCGTCGATCTTGCCCAGCACGCGGGCCGCGACGGTGGCGCAGAACTCTGCGTTCAGAGGGGCGTTGAACACGGTGATCAGGCGTGCCGCCGCCGGGCCAAAGGCAATCTCTCCCGCCGCCAGGGTCAGGAACTTCTGCACTTCGGCCTCCTGCAGCGGATCTGACGGCAGCCAGGAGGGGGCATATTTGCGGGCCAGATAAACCAGAATGGCATTGGAATCGCTGATCACCGCGGCGCCGTCCTCGATCACCGGCACCTGGCCTGCCGGGTTCAGCGCCAGAAAGGCCGGCTGTTTATGTTCACCGCCGGCGAGATCGACGTTCACCACTTCATGGGCGATACCGGTGAGACTGGCAAATAGCTCCACCCGGTGGGCGTGGCCGGAAAGAGGGAAGCTGTGAATACGGATCGGGTTTGCCATGGGCTGGGGTCCTTGTGCTGCGGCCGGGGCCGTTGGGTTTTCTAAGACACTGGCAATATAGGCCCCCCTTGGTTGGGCGATAATATTCCAAATCATGGAATAATTATGTATGCAGTGTTCATAAAAACGGAGCCCCCCGCCATGGATAAACTGGACTGTATGCGTGCCTTTGCTGCGGTGGCGGCGCAAAGCTCCTTTACCTCCGGAGCGAGACAGCTGGGGATCAGCACCAAACTGGCCAGCAAATACGTTGCCCGGCTCGAGGAGCAGCTGGGCGCCCAGCTGCTCAATCGCACCACCCGCAAGGTAACGCTGAGTGATACAGGCCGCGCATATCTGGAGCGCTGCCTGCCTTTGCTGGATCAGTTCGATGAACTGGAGGACGTGGTGCAGCTGCGCCAGCAGGAGCTGGCCGGCCCCATACGCATCACCGCGCCCACAGGGTTTGGCAGCCGCGAACTGGTGGAGGCGCTGCAGCCGTTCCAGCAGGCGCATCCCAAGGTTGCGGTGGAGCTGGTGCTGTCCGACCGCCACTTGCCAATGCTGGAGGAAGGAGTGGATCTTGCGGTCCGTTTCGGCGCCCTGAAGGATTCGACACTGGTGGCGCGCAAGCTCTGCAATATGCGTCTGGTGGTGGTGGCGTCTCCAGATTATCTGGCGGCAGAAGGGGAACCGGCAGAGCCAGAGGCACTGGCAACCCACAACTGCCTGCTACAGATGACCGCGCCGCAGCCGGATGCCTGGGTCTTTGGTAAGGGCGCTGCACAAAGGACTGTCACAATTGGCGGCAGCTTTCGCGCCAATTCACCACGGGCCGTGGCGCATATGGCGGCCAGCGGTCTCGGCATTGCCCGCTGCCCGCATTATACCGCGCTGCCGTTTCTGCGGGACGGCAGGCTGCAAGTGCTTTTTGAACAACAGGAAACGGACCCGATGGCACTTTATGCAGTCTACCCCTCCAGCCGTCACCTGACCGCCCGGATCCGGGCGCTGATTGATCATCTGGCCGGCTGTTTCGGGCAGCGCTGAAGCAGGCCGCCGCGGCAGGGGTGCCAGACTGTTTTCATCTTTCCCGAAATACTCCGGGGAGCACGAGGGGCTGGCCCCTCGTATGTCTTGCAACAGTCCCGGGGATGCAGGTGCCGCAATGAGAGCAACAAAATCGCCCCAAGTATTTTAATCTTGAAATATATATCCAAGCCTGCGTAGGCTTGCGGTGAAGGCTGGCACAAGATCAGCCACAGGGCCATGCGGTGCAGCGGGTCTTGGCTTCTGCCGGGGCGGCGCTAAAGTCGCAGGCATTTGAACAAGAGACCCGGCCGGCGGGCCGGGATATTCTGGGAGGACATGACGTTATGAAAACCATTCGGATGCTCGCCATGGCGGCAGCCATTCCGGCGCTGGCGGCTGCGGCCCAGGCCGACACTAAAATCGGCATGATCACAACCCTTTCCGGCGGTGGGGCAGGGCTGGGCGTGGATGTGCGCGACGGCTTCATGCTGGCGATCGAACAGGATGGCCGCGCGGGAGTCGAGGTGGTGATCGAAGACGATCAGCGCAAACCCGATGCGGCGGTGCAGATTGCCGACCGGATGATCCAGTCCGAGAAAGTGGACATTCTGACCGGCATCATCTGGTCGAATCTGGCGATGGCGGTGGTGCCTGCGGCGACCGCACAGGATGTGTTCTACCTGTCGCCGAATGCCGGTCCTTCGGCTCTGGCAGGCAAACGCTGCCACAAAAATTACTTCAATGTTGCCTGGCAGAACGACAACCTGCACGAGGCCGCAGGCGCCTATGCCAATGAGGCGGGGCTGACGAACAGCTTCATCCTGGCGCCGAACTATCCGGCAGGCAAGGATGCGCTGACCGGTTACAAACGCATGTACGGCGGTGACCTGGCCGGGGAGATCTACACCAAACTGGGCCAGACAGACTATGCCGCCGAAATCGCCCAGATCCGGGCCTCGGGGGCCGACTCGGTCTATTTCTTCCTGCCCGGCGGCATGGGGATTTCCTTTCTCAAGCAATATGCGGGCAGCGGTGTGGATCTGCCGGTGGTCGGCCCGGCGTTCTCCTTTGATCAGGGCATCCTGCAGGCCGTGGGCGAGGCAGCCTTGGGTGTGAAGAACACGTCGCAGTGGAACAAGGACATCGACAATCCGGCCAATGCAGCCTTTGTCGCGGCTTTTCAGGACAAATACGGCCGTCTGCCGTCGCTCTATGCCAGCCAGGGCTATGACACGGCCAACCTGATCCTGAGCGCCTTGGACAAGGCTGAGGTTTCGGATCAGGACGCGTTCCGCGCGGCGCTGAAGGCGGCAGAGTTTGCCTCGGTCCGCGGCGATTTCAAGTTCGGTCCGAACCACCATCCGGTGCAGGACATCTATGTGCGCGAAGTGATCAAGGAAGGTGACGTTTTCACCAACAAGATCATCGCCACCGGACTGAGCGATCATGCCGACGCCTATGCGGGCGCGTGCAAGATGTAAAACCCGGCTCAGGACGGAGGCGCCCGGCGCCTCCGTCGCGGCAACACGTCTCCTGCGGAAAATGAAATGACCTATATTCTAGTTCTGGAGCAAATCCTGAACGGGCTGCAGCTTGGTGTCATGCTGTTCCTGATGGCCGCCGGGCTGACGCTGGTGTTCGGGGTGATGGGGCTGATCAACCTGGCGCATGGCGCGCTCTATATGGTTGGTGCCTTTGCGGCTGCCGCTGTTGCGGGTTGGACCGGATCGTTCCTGCTGGCGCTGATGGCCAGTCTTGCCGCCGCCGCCGCCGCTGGCGCGCTGATGGAGCTGGTGGTGATCCGGCGGCTTTATCGGCGTGACCATCTGGACCAGGTGCTGGCGACCTTTGCGCTGATCCTGATCTTTTCCGAAGGCACCCGCTGGCTGTTCGGCTCGTTCCCGCTGTTTCTGGACGTGCCATCCTACCTGTCCGGGCCGGTCAGCCTGCCGGGTGGCATTGAATACCCGCTGTATCGGCTGACAATCATCCTGATTGGCCTGGCAATCGCGGTCGGGCTGTTCCTGCTGATTGCCCGCACCCGCATCGGTATCCAGATCCGCGCAGGGGAGGCCGACCGCGAGATGATTGCGGCGCTTGGCGTCGATATTTCCAGGCTCTACACGCTGGTCTTCGCCCTTGGCGCGGCGCTGGCCGGGCTGGCGGGCGCGCTGGTGGGGGCGATCCAGTCGGTGCAGGTCGGCATGGGGGAGCCGGTGCTGATCCTGGCCTTTGTGGTGATCGTCATCGGCGGTATCGGATCAATCAAGGGCGCCTTGGCCGGTGCGCTGCTGGTTGGGATGACCGACACGCTGGGCGGTGTGTTCCTGCCGCGGCTTTTCACCCTGTTCATGGAACCTGCCAGCGCGGCCTCTGCCGGCGCGTCGCTGGCGTCGATGCTGATCTACATTCTGATGGCGGCGATCCTGCTGGTGCGCCCTTCGGGCCTGTATGGAGGGAGCACATGATGCCGACCCGCGAGAGCTTTCTCAATTGGGCAATGATTGCAGCCTTGCTGATCGTGCCTCTGGCGGCCTGGAGCCTGGATGAACCCTTTATCATCACGCTGGCAACCAAGGCGGCGATCCTGGCGCTGGCGGGGGTGGGGCTGAACATCGCGCTTGGCCTTGGCGGGCTGATCAGCCTGGGCCATGCGGCGTTTTTCGGCATCGGCGGCTATGCCATGGGCATCCTGGCGGCCCATGCCCAGAACTATGAACCACTGTTCGAATGGCCGTTCCTGTTTGAGGGCAGCAATCAGATGCCGCTGATCTGGCTGGTGGCGATTGTCTGCAGCGCTTGTGCTGCGCTGGTGATCGGGGCGCTTTCCTTGCGCACCTCAGGCGTCTATTTCATTATGATCACGCTCGCCTTCGGCCAGATGCTGTACTATTTTGCCATCAGCTGGAGCGCCTATGGCGGCGAGGACGGGCTGTCGATCTGGGTGCGCAATGACTTCCCGGGCCTGAACACGCTGGACCCGATCCAGTTCTTTGCCATTGCCTATGTAATTCTGTGCCTGGCGCTGTTTTTTGCCGCCCGGCTGGCGCGCGCGCCCTTTGGGCTGGCGCTGGCGGCGGCGCGGCAGAACGCAGACAGGGTCGAGGCGGTTGGTCTCACCCCCTTTACGCTGCGACTGACGGCATTTGTGATTTCCGGGGCCATCACCGGGCTGGCGGGCGCCCTGTTTGCCGACCTCAACCGCTTTGTCAGCCCCACTATGCTCAGCTGGCACACCAGCGGCGAAATCATGATCTTTGTGATCCTTGGTGGCGTGGGGCGGCTCTACGGGCCAGTGGTCGGCGCCGCGCTCTATATCTTGCTGGAGCATCTTCTGGGGGGCATCAGCGACTACTGGCAGATCTTCCTGGGTGTTCTGCTGCTTCTGATCGTGCTGTTTGCCCGTGGCGGGTTGATCGGGGCGCTTGCCGGACGGGAGAAGGCACATGGCTGAGGTGGTTCTGAAAACCCATGGCCTGAGCAAAAGCTTTGGTGCATTGCAGGCCAGCCGCGATGTGTCGCTGGATTTGCGCGCGGGGGAAATCCACGCGCTGATCGGACCCAATGGGGCGGGGAAATCCACCCTGATCAAACAGATTGCCGGCAATTTGGTGCCGGACAGCGGCACGGTGGAGCTTCTGGGGCGGGATGTGACCGCACTGGACACTGTGGCGCGGGCGCGGATGGGGCTGGGGCGGACGTTTCAGATCTCTGCCTTGGCAATGGAATACACGGTGCTGCAGAATGCGGTGCTGGGTGCATTGGGGGGCAGGGGCAGCCCGTTCCGCTTTTTCCGCAATGTGATGAAGGATCCGGATCTGCTGGAAACTGCGCATGGGGCGCTGGACCGGCTCGGGCTGGCTGAGAACGCAGACCGCCGCACCGCGGATCTGTCCCACGGCCAGCGCCGCCAGCTGGAGGTGGCGGTAGCGCTGACGCTTGAGCCGAAATTGTTCCTGATGGATGAGCCGATGGCGGGGCTTGGGTCGGCAGGCTCCAGGGCGCTGACCGGGTTCCTGGATGGATTGCGGCAAGAGGCGCCGATCCTGCTGGTCGAACATGACATGGATGCGGTTTTTGCCCTTGCCGACCGGATCAGCGTGCTGGTCTATGGCCAGATCATCGCCACCGGCACCGCGGATGAAATCCGTGCCAACGCCGAGGTGCGCCGTGCCTATCTGGGAGAGGAGGACGCTGCATGAGCCTGCTGTCACTGCAAGGGGTGGAAGCATCCTACGGTCCGGCGCAAGCGCTGTTCGGGGTCAATCTGGAGGTTGGCGCAGGCGAAGTGGTGGCGCTGATGGGCCGCAATGGCATGGGCAAATCCACCACGATCAAGACGATCTGCGGCATGTTGGCAGCCTCCAAAGGGGAGCTGCGGTTCGATGGCCGCGACCTGCGGCAGCTGCCGTCGCATGGGATCGCCCGGCTGGGGGTTGGTCTGGTGCCGGAAGGGCGGCGTTGCTTTGCACCGCTGACCGTAGAGGAAAACCTGATCGCTGCCGCCCGCCCGGGGCTGTGGGATTTCGCCAAAGTGGCCCGGCTGTTCCCCCGGCTGGAGGAACGTCGGACACAGGTGGCAGGGTCATTGTCGGGCGGCGAACAGCAGATGCTGACCATCGGGCGCGCGCTGATGACCAACCCGCGGCTGCTGATCCTGGATGAAGCAACCGAAGGGCTGGCCCCGGTGGTGCGGCAGGAAATCTGGGCCGCGATTGCCCGGCTCAAGCGCGAGGCAGGGCTGTCGATCCTGGTGGTTGATAAATCCTTGAAGGAATTGTCAGCCGTGGCTGACCGGGCGGTGATCCTGAACAAGGGCAGCAATGCCTGGGCCGGGCGGATCAACGCGCTGCCGGCAGAGATTGCAGACCGGTTCCTGGGTGTGAGCGAGACCTGAGCCGCGTCTCCCATTCCCTTTTTGGGGAAAGGGGGCGGTTACAGCATCAAAGCCATTTCCTGAGCTTCAAATTTGCGGCTGCCCCATCCGTGGACGGGGCAGCAACGAGAGAGGTTACTCTGCAATGCCGGTCGCAATGATCAGCGGTGCCCAGACTTCGATCTGGTTGGCGACAAAGTCGGTGTAGCCTTGTGAATCCATGGCACGGTGGGTGATGCCAAGCTCTGTCAGCCGGTCCTGCACTTCGGGGTTGGCGAAGACCGCCAGAACGGTTTCGTTAATCTTGCTGACGGTCGCGGGATCAATGCCTGCCGGTCCGGACAGGCCCACCCAGTTCTCGACTACGATGTCGTATCCCTGTTCCTTGAACGTGGGCACATCGGGCAGCTCGGGATTGCGCACGGATGAGGCAATGGCAATGGCAACCGCTTCCTTGTCTTCGATCATGTCGCTGTTCTGAACGGCCAGGTCATAGAAGGACTCGAGTACACCTGCGCGGAAGTCCTGAATGGCCGGTGAACTTCCCTTGTAGGGAACGTGGATGGATTCAACACCCAAAGACGCATCGACGGCTTCGCCCAGAATGTGCGAGATCGAACCTACGCCGCTGGACCCGTAGGTCATCGGCGTGTCCTTTACGTGGGTGATATAGTCTTCCAGCGACTTTATCCCAGCCGAAGGCTGCACGAACAGTCCGGGCGCAGAGGCGCCGATGTAAGCCACATGTGTGGCTCCGTTCACTGGATCATAGGGGATCGACTTAAAGCGCGTCGGGGCGATTGTGTAAGGCGCGTTGTTGGCCAGGATGAGCGTTGTGCCATCCGGGTCCTGCTGCGCGACATAGTCTGCCGCGACGGTGCCCGCCGCCCCGGGGCGGTTGTCGACCACCGCCTTCTGGCCGAACTCGGTGTCCAGGTATTGCGCCAGCAGACGTGCGACCAGATCGCTGGCGCCGCCTGGCGGGAAGGTCACGACGATCCGAACGGGTTCATCGCTCCAGGCGCCGGGTTCTGCCATCGCCGAAGGTGCCCAGAGTAGCGACAGCGCCATCGCACTTGCACCAATAGACTTTAGGTAATTGCGTATCATGTGTTTGGTCCTTCCTGTTGTACTTCGCTTGATGCTGAAGCTGTTATTTTTTTTGCCCGGATGGCCGCGTAAAAGGCGTAGATCAGGACAGCGACGGTGATCGCAATCAGCGTCGCGCTGATTGGGCGTTCCAGAAAGACCATTGGGTCGCCACGAGAGAGCAGCATCGCGCGGCGCAACTGCTCTTCCATCAGCGGGCCAAGCACAAAGCCCAGCAACAAGGGCGCTGGTTCGAACTTGTAAAGTTTCATCCAGTATCCGACAGCACCGATGATCAGCGTCAGCCATATGTCGAAAACGTTGTTGTTGAGGCTGTAGACCCCGATGCAGATCAGCACGATGATCGTCGGGTACATGTATTTGTAGGGGATCTGCAGAAGCCGGACCCAGATGCCGATCAACGGAATGTTGAGGATGATCAGCATCACGTTGCCCACAAGGAAACTGGCCACGAGTCCCCAGAACAGGTCGGGCTCTTCGGTCAGCAGGCGCGGGCCTGGCGTAATCCCGTAGATCATCAGAGCACCGATGACGATTGCCATAGGCGGGCTGCCGGGGACACCCAATGTGAGCGTGGGGATGAACGCGGTCTGGGTGGCCGAATTATTGGCCGCTTCGGGCACGGCAACGCCGGGCACCACGCCGGTTCCAAACAGGTTTTTAGCCCGATTCACGCGCTTCTCAACGGCGTAGGCAATCGCGGCTGCGATTGTCTGGCCAGTGCCCGGCAATGCCCCAAACACCGACCCAATAGCACCGCCGCGCATGATCGGTGCAAACAAAGACTTCCATTCCTCGCGTGTCGGGTAGAAGTGGTTGTAGTCGATTTTTTGCGCGATCGACCCGCCCTTGTTGGTGCGGATGGATGCGATGACTTCGCTCACACCGAACAGGCCCATTGCGACGATGACGATATGCACGCCGTCGCGCAATTCCGGAATGCCCATGGTATACCGCAGATCGCCAGTCGTCAGATCGATGCCGATTGTCCCCAGCATCAGCCCGGCGACGACCATCGTGATGCCTTTTAGCGCTCCACCGTTGCTGACAGCCGATGCTGCGATCAATCCCAATAGGATGACGGCAAAGTAGTCTGCAGGGCCAAAAGAAAGTGCCAGTTTTGCCAGGGATGGAGACAGGGCTGCCATGACGATCATTCCGATCATGCCGCCACCGAACGACGCTGTTGCCGTCGAGAAAAGCGCCACGCCGGCACGGCCCTTCTTGGCCATCGGATAGCCTTCAATTGCGGTGATCGATGCCGCAGGTGTACCCGGGATATTCATCAGGATCGATGCAATCGAGCCACCATATTCAGCGCCATAGTAGACACCGGCAATCATCACCAGGGCGCTGGTCGGTTCCAGATAGAACGTAAGCGGCAGGATCATGGCGATTGCGGCCATTGATCCGATGCCGGGCAGAACGCCAATGAATGTGCCGACAAAAACCCCGATGAAGCAGTACATCAGGTTATGCGGCTCTAAGACGACAAGCAGGCCAGAATAGAAGCTGGAAAGGATGTCCATACCTACATCCCCACGAATGCTTTGAACGGCAGATTGAGCAGTCGGATAAACAAGACCCAACAAGCGGCAGACACGATAGCGCCCAAAATCGCCTTGCCCACGAGCGAAAGACTGCGATCCGGGAAGCTCGCGATGATGACAGACATAAAGACTGCAGGAACAAGGCCAAGACGGTCGGCTGTGCTTGCGAAGATGGCAATCGCAGCAACAATGGCCAGGAAACTGATCCAATCCGGCGGGTGGCTCAGCCCTTTGCTGCGCCATTCATGGAGGCCGACAAAGATTGCCAGCACCGCCAGAATTGACCCGCTGAAAAACGGGAATGCACCGGTGCCGAGCCGGAAAAAGGAGCCCAACCCAAGCTTCAGCCCTCCGAAGATGAAAATCAGGCTCAAGGCAAACAACGCGACAGCCCCGATCTCTCCTCCCCAACTCTGCGCTCGGCTGGATCCTTTGGGGGGAGCAGGTTGACCTTGAAGATTTGATGGCTCGGTCGACATGGTCATTCAACCTTTGGCGATTTGGAGGGAATTGAAGCGTCGAAAGTGCGCCGTACGCGCTCAGAACTGACCGTGGCAATCTCTATGAGCGCTCGTCGTGTTTCTGCCTCAGTGGTTTCCTGAAGGCGGGCTTTGAATTCCTGCAACACGCTTTCCATATTCTGATGACGGACAAGTGCGGTGATAAAGGGAAAGCCATGCGTCTTGGTGTACTGAGCGTTCAAAGTGTCCAGCTGCTGTTTGAAACTTGATGTCTCGTCTGTCAGCCCCAGCCGCCCTTGCTCTCCCTGCGACGCTTTTGTCATGGTCAGAGGATTGTCGGGGGCCAGTTCCGGATGGGCCTGGAACAGCGCGATTTTTTGTTCCAAATCAAGATGGTGCAGTTCGTGACCAATCGCCTCTATGAGGTCCTCGCAAGATAGGAATGGTCGCTTGTCTGCAACTTTTGCAGCAATGTAAGGTGCTCGTTCGATCAGTGGCTCTAACAGCCGGACAACCGATTTTACGTCGCCTGTGTTCAGGTCGTGAAGTGAAGCCATGCCCAGAATCCATGATGTTTGATTCGAGGTTACGAGGTAAGTTTATTTCAATCTATGGAATAAAACAGAACCTAACATTCCAATTATTAGAATGGATGCCGGGGCTATTCCGCGGTCCCTGACCCCAGCGAGCCATAGCGGCGGATCATGATGTCTGTTGTCAGGCTCAGCACTTCTGTCGTCGCAGCGTTTTCAGGTATCATCGCATTGGAGACCACCGAAAACTTTTGTTCGAAAAGATCCTGGTTTTTGATTGGCAAGAACATCAAGGCTCCCGTCTCGATCTCTGGTGCGGCATCCAGTTCCGATGTGATCGCGACATGGCTGCCCGACACGACAAGTTGCTTCATTAACTGAATGGAATTCACGACGACCGATGCGCTTGGCCGTTCGAATATCCAAGAGTGCCGCAATTCCAAGAGCTTTCTGATCGCAAGCGCTGAACTTTGGAAAACGATTGGGTGCAAAATAATCTCTGCCAGTTTCGGGCCGCTCCTTTGCGCCAAAGGGTGGTCCTTTGTACAAATGCAGCCCAAGGGGAAATCCTGCGACCAATGGACTTTGAGTTTTTCCTGTTCGGCAACATTCACAACGACCGCAAGATCAAACTCACCATTGATGAGCCCCTTGACGGCCGCATCCGGGCTTGTGATCTCGATTTCGGGCTGGATCTTGGGGAACCTCCCTGCAAGCGCGTGAACGAGCTCTGGAACAAGCCCGTTCACCATCCCGTCCATGGCGGCAATTCGGATGGTTCCTTGCTCGACACCGCGAGCTTCCTGGATCGTCGACCAGAGCCGGGCGCTGTCAATGCGCCAATCCCGAGCCAGCTCCAGCATCAGATATCCTGTCGGCGTGAGCGTCATCCCATTGGCTTCGCGTTCAAACAGCGGTTCGCCGACGGCTTCTTCGATTGCTACAATCTGCCGATGGATCGCCGACGCGGATATCCCGATTTTTCGGGACGCCGCCTGGATTGAGCCCAGCTGTGCAACATGTTCAAAATAGAGAATTGACCTGGGAACAAGATGCAGCGCCATGACAACCATCCTTCTTGATGCGAACCCACGAGCTTGATTGGCTGCCCGAAACGGGTTGGAGCCTGGACAATGGATGCTAATTTATAGAATGCCAACCCTGCAGAGTTCAGCATGGATTGAAATGCAGGCATATGCCACCATCAGAGCCATGACCATTTCAAATGGGGGGCTTACATGACAGATGCGGATCACACGCCCGGGGGCATCTCGATTCATGCCGTCGACATATCCAGAGGCGTTCCGGCAGAGGGGCTTCGGGTTCAATTGCTGCGGTTGGACGGCTGCTCTGAGATCGAAGTCGCCAAGGGCGAATGCAACGAAAGCGGACTGCTTGTACACCCGATCGCAAAAGGCATAGGGGCCGAACGTGGTTTGTACATCCTTCGCTTTGATGTCGGATCATACTTTCGAGCGGCCGACGTGAACATATCCAATCCCGGCTTCCTGGAAACGGCAGAGTTCCACTTTGGTGTAGACCGGATCGAGGAACACTTTCATCTTCCAATCAAATTCACCCCTTGGGGATACTCATTGTTTCGCGGCGGCGCATAAGCCTTATGCTCTGTGAAACCACAAGCTCCTTCAATCCGGGCAAACTTCACTGCTATCCTTGTGCTCAATGGAACTGACCTGCTCCCCATTGGACTTTGTTTTACAAATCGGTTTGTGAGCGCACTTTCCCTTTCCCCAGACAGAGTTTACGGGTTCTGTGACAGGTCTGCCCAGAGTCGTGTCGCGGTTGAGAGCCGCGACGCAGACCTGGACTTCCGCGACGTGCCGCTCAAAGTCTCTCGCCATCAGGGATTGGCCGAGGCGTTTGATGTAGTTCATCCAATCGTCGGAAAAACGATCCCCGGGATCGTTTCCTGACCTTCCTCATATCTAGACGCGGCTTCGGCAGTGGTATCCGCTCCATCGTCGCCTGCTCGTTTTGCCTCATGAAATCAGACGCTGATTGTGCAGGATGTCTGTGGACGGGGTGTTTCGTTAGGGTAGGGCGGCAGAATAGCAGGCCTGATCCTCCCGAGATTTCAACGGGCAAAGACAGCAGCACAACAGTGGCGCAAGTGGCCGGGGGTGCGATAGGATCAGCAGTTTCGGTCGGGCGGATCGGTTCACATGGTTGCTGAACAGAAAAAACCGGCCCTTCGGAAAAGGGGCCGGGTGAACTCTCTACTGGAAACCTGGTGCCAGGCAGGCGTCGTGATCCGAGGGGAAGGGGCTGCTGTCAGACGACAGCAGCTGGCCGCCATGCCAAGATCAGTTGAACTGCATGTTGTCGAAGCTCGGGCTCTGGTTCTGGCCGCCGCCCATGGCTGGGCTCATTCCACCGGCCTGAGCACCGCCCATACCGCCACCGGCGTGGGAACCTCCGCCGCAGCCTTGACCGCCCTGGCCGCCCATGCCGCCGCCTTGGCCGGCCTGAGCACCGCCGCACTGGTGGTTGCCGCCCTGCGCGCCGCTTTGGGCCAGAAGCTGTTCAAGAAGCTTGGTCTGCTCTTCGTCCTTCTTCTCGAGCTTGCCCATCTGCTCTTTGAAGTCGTCGCCTTGCGTTTTCAGATCGTCCTTGGCGCCGTCCTGCTGGCCTTGCAGATTGTTCATCTGGCCCTGCTGCATCATGTTCTGAATCAGGCCCATCAGCATTTGCATAATCATATAGATTCTCCTAACCGGATTTGGTTTTAAGCAGGCGGGGAAGCGATGGCAGAATGCGTGCCTGCAAAGGCGGCCGCCTTACAATTGCCATGATTCCGCATGCCAGGCAGATAGGCTCATCAAATTTTACTATATTTGAAGACGAGGGCCGGAGCCTTTTGGCAAGAAAGGGTAGAATCCCGGCGGCGGCGCGGTTGCTGACGGGGAGGGGGCTGCGGCGCTCCTCACATCACATCTTGGCCTGAGTATAGACAAAGGCGAATTGCCCATAAGCTGCTGCTATCGAACAGTGAGCAGCAGGAAAGCGCTGCCAAGCTTTCAGGCTTTATCGGACGTGCTGGCTTGCGGCGGCAGGACCACGTTGGAGTAAAGAAAATGGCATTTCCCGAGGCGGTTATCAAAGACCGCGGCTATTACACGAATTCAGCCTATACCAAGAGCGTCCATATCAAGTTCGATCCCCGCCGGATCGCTGCTGCGGCACGGGCGGGAGGCTGTGCCTCTCCGGATCCGATGGAACCGTTCACCTATGCCGATTTCGGCTGCGGTTTCGGGCTGACGGTTATCTTTCTGGCCCAGGCGATGCCGCATGGGCACTTCTATGGAATTGATTTTATGCCTGAGCACACGGATGCTGCCCAGGCGTTTGCCCGCCATCTGGGTGTAAACAACGTTACCTTTATCAACGCGGCCTTTGAGGACATTGTTCCGGGTATGCTGCCTCCGCTGGATTTCGCTGCGGCACATGGCATTCTCAGCTGGGTTGCACCCGAAGTGCGGCGTTCGCTGCGGCGTGTTGTTGCGGACAGCCTGAAAGAGAACGGGTTGTTTGCTGCAAGTTACAATCTTGGCTCCTCGGAGCGGCTGAGTGCGCCGCAGGTGCGCAGCCTAATGGTGGAGGCCATTGCCCGCGGCGTTCCCGAGGACACGGCGCTGTCGCAGGGGATCGATCTGATGCAAAGCGCCCATGGCGGCGCGGCGTCGGAGTTTTTTGGGGCCGGCGAAAGCGACAGGCTGGCCTATCTGCGCCATGAATACCTGTGTCAGGACTGGACTTGTTTCACGCATCTGCAGGTGGCTGCGGAGATGGCGGAAGACGGGCTGATGTTCCGCGGGCCGCATTTGTCGGATGCGGCATTGATGCCGGTGGCCGAACGCGCCCTGCCGGTCGCCGATCCCCTGTATTGGGAGGATGTGAACGCGCTGCGCGAAAAGACAACTTTTGCAGTTTCCCTGTTTTCCCGGCCGCAGGACGGAGGCAGCGAACCGCGGGCGGCGCTGGAGATGCCAGCCGGTTTCATGACATTGCTGCCAAGCGTCGCAAATGTTGCGGTCAAGGATGGCTTCCTGTCGGTGTTTGACGCTATGGGCAAAGCTTCTGCGCCGCATCCGGCCGTGGCGCTGTGTGATGTTGGCCGTCAGGCGACGGACCCTTACACGCAGAATGCGCTGGCCAAAATGCTGCATAACAGCGGGTTTATTGCTTTTGCAAACAAAGGGTTCCAATTACCCGAAGTGGCGGATCCCCGTGCCTTTGCATTGTCCGGGGAGGTGCGCGGGCAGATCGCACGTCAGGAGGAAATCCTGCCGGTCAACCGGACTTTGTTGTGTCCGGAAACACAAGCTGTGATTTCACCGCTGCATGATCTGCCGTGGCTGGTTCTGACGCATTGTTCAGAGGTCGCGCCAAGCCGTTATGCAGACGTTCTGATGGAGCTGCCATCCATCCGCAACATGCTGGCCTATCCGACATACACGTCGCGGGACGGCATATCCTCTTTGATCCACGCCTGGCATTCCCGCTGGGCGCCCTGGCTGGCGGGGCAGGGTGTGATCCGTTTCCTATAGGCAGTTTCCCCTGCGGCTGTACGCAGGGGAGCAGCTTTTGCAGCAAGACTTCACGGGTGACCTTACGGAAGCTGCTGGTCCTGTTAAATCCCCATAAAGTGATTGGTGGCGAAATGCGTGGTTCAAGAACTACGGAGACGCGGCATGCCAATTGGCTATCTAGTGACGCTGGGGGATGGTGTCCTTGATGTTGGCGACAGTATCACGGCCTCTCAGGTTTCCATCACTTCGGTGGGGGAAATTGGAACAGGGGATTGGAACTGGTCCGGGATCCTGGAAGATGACGGGCTGTTCTACAACAATATATCAGACACCGGCGTCTACCATCTGGCGGATGACGGCAATGTCTATTTCGTGCCGGACCTGTGGGATATCACCAGCGGGACGGCCACTGTGGAAACCATTCCGGGCAGTGTCATCGCAGGAACGGCCGGCAACGACAGCCTGGATGGCAGCGGCGCGGATGACGCGATCTTTGGCGGCGACGGCGCAGATACTCTAAACGGAGCAAGTGGCGACACGCTGTTCGGCGGCATTGGCGATGACCAGCTGAGCGTTACGGCAGCTGCCGCCGCTCCGGTTGGCGGAACGGTTGTTAACGACGGGGGCTGGGGATCAGGGGGATACGGCCAGGACAGCTTTGAATGGGCACCGGGAACTTCAGGCACGGGCACCATTGATCTTGGGGGGACACCGGGGACGACCGGCAGCGATGATGTGTCCGATACGATCACCGTTTCCAACACCAATGACGGGGCGTATCTCACGACGTTGAAATTCGATGTGGGCATTGATCAGGTCTTCCTGACTGAAACGCCCACGTCGATCGTGAACACCAATGCAAGCTCGGGCGTCTCCGACTTTACTGTTACCTATGCAAACGGGAACAGCCAGACGTTCCGCTTTTACAATGATGGCGCTGGGGTGTCCGATCCAGCGCAGTTCTTTGCGACACTGCCATCATCGGGAGGGGCGACGCTGGACGGGGGGGACGGTAATGACACCCTGACCGGCGGTGCAGATGCGGATCTGCTGACCGGGGGATCGGGTGCTGACAGCATATCCGGCAACAGCGGATCGGACACCATTGATGGCGGCACAGGTGATGATCTTATCGATCTGGGCAGCGATTCTGATCGCGATTACCTGATTGTGGATGTCGCGGGTGGCAGCGACACGATCTATGGGTTTGATCTGAGTGACAGCGGCGATGGAACGACGGTTGATCAGTTCGATGTCTCAGATCTGACGGGTCCGGGCGGTGCGGTCAATGTTTGGGACATCACCGTATCAGACACCAATGGCGACGGCACTGGCGATGCCATTCTGACGTTTCCCGGCGGCGAAAGCGTTACGCTGGACGGGGTGTTGGCCTCTCAGGTGAACGAGGTTCCGGAATTGCTGTCGATGGGCTTTGTCTGCTTTGCCAAAGGCACCCGGATCGCGGCTCCCGGCGGCAGCCGCCTGGTCGAGGATATTGAGCCGGGCGACTATGTGACGACCGCAGACAAAGGCATCCGGCAGGTGCGCTGGGTGGCGTCGTCGTCATTCGACGGCGGCGCAGAGGACCTGCCGCAAAATCTGGTGCCGGTGCGGATCAAGCCTGGGTCGCTGGGCAATAGCCGGCCGCTGCTGTTGTCCCAGCAGCATTGCATTCTGATGCGGCATCGCGGGCGCCGGGAAACGGTTTTTGTCCGCGCCAAGCATCTGGCGGAGGAAACCGGCCTGGCCTCTTTTGCGAAGGGGCGCAAGCAGGTCAGCTATTACCACCTGTTGACCGCGCAGCATGAGGTGCTGATTTCCAATGATGTCGCTGCGGAGAGTTTCTACCCCGGGCCGCAGGCGGTCAGCCTGCTGCGCCCACAGGACCGCCGTAGCCTGAAGGCGATCCTGCCGCGGCTGGAAGCAGAACCAGTCGAAGCAGCCTATGGTCCGCGTGCACGGCCGGTTCTGACCCGTAAACAGGTCGCGCAAGCATACCGGGCAGGGGAGCTCGAGGCAGCCCCGCCGCGGCGCTCCTTTGGCGGACTGTCGGCATTTGAGCGGCCGATGCGGCTGTGGCATTGGCCCGTTTTGGGCGTCACGTCATATCAGAAAAACGACTGCAATGTGGCGGCGGCGGGGCCAAGCTCCACCCGCTCTTTGTGTAGTGGTAGCGCGCAGCTGTAAACTGCGACCTTCTAGAAAACAAAGAGTTATATAGCGGGATGCCGCCTAGCTGCGCGCTGCGCCAGAGGTCATCGTTCTGATGAGCCACAGGCCTGCCGTGAACCAAGTTTTGATTTCGACCACGAAACGGGGGCTCATCAGACAGCAGTTTCACAATCAGGTGGCGAACTTTCTGGCCGGTTTGCATCAAGTTATCTTGAAGTGAAAAAAAAATTGCGTTTATAGCGAATTGACGTAATGTCTGCCTTGGCTTTCTGCTTGGGGAAGCGATGCCGATTGAGGGAAAGATGTCTGACGCTTTCACGAAATTTTACATTGATGGGGCATGGGCCGATCCAGCCTCGCCAGCCGAACACCAGGTCATCAATCCCGCGACCGAGCAGGTGGCGGCGGTGGTGTCCTTGGGAAAACCACAGGATGTAGAGGATGCGATCCAAGCCGCAAAATGCGCCCTTCGCACCTTTGGCCCGGTCATCGCGGTCACGCCTTGTGACCGGTCTGAATAAATTGTCGAAGTGAGTGAAACCGGATCTGTGCGGCTTGAACCAGACAGACCCAACGAACCAAGCCCGCTAGCGAGTTGACCGGTGCTGGGCCGAACCAGAGCCCAACACTGGGAACACTAAAGCGAAGGCGCCAACATGGGCCGTGACGCCCCATTATTTGCAACGGTGAAATGATGAACGAACAAAATCCAAAACCCGTGTTTGAAGTGCTGGCAAATGAAATCAAAAGCTTAGGGGTGGAAATTGTCTTTGGTCTTATGAGCGACGATACTGCCCAGCTATGCGCTACGCTGGATGCGATCGGTGTTCGGTTTGTCGGCGCCCGCCATGAAAACCAGGCGATCAGCATGGCCGATGGTTTTGCCGCGGCAACGGGCAAAGTCGGGGTAGCGCTCGTCGGGCGCGGACCTGCCTTTGCCAATGGTTTCAATGGGCTGACATATGCCAAAGTGACCGCGAACCCGGTGTTGGTCATGTATGGCGATGCGCCTGCAAATGCAGGTCAGGCAAATGTTTCAGGGCCCGATTACAAGGCAGTAGGCGTCAATCAAGGCGATGTGCTCAATGCGGCATCCATCCGCACCTTTGTGACGGATACGCCCGATGGTGCGCAATCGCGCCTGCGCGAAGCCTTTGCTTTTGCACAGGGCAATCGCCTGTCAGTTCTCCTGATGCCGACCGATGTGCAAAATATGTCCGTCGTGCCGGTGGAATCCAAACAGGAACAGGTAACGACGCCGGTTGGAGCCGTGTCGCGGGACGCCGCCGCAGCGCATTCGATCCGGTTGGCCGCCGATATCCTTGCCGATAAAAAGCGGCCCATTATCGTCGCAGGCCGCGGTGCGGTGCGGGCCGATGCCAAAGACGAGATTGTTGCACTGGCTGAAAAAACCGGGGCAATGCTGATGACATCCGTGTTGGGCAAAGACTGGTTCCGGGGCCACCCATTCAATCTGGGTGTCATGGGGACATTCGTGACCTCACTGGGGCGCCGATTTTTGGCGGAGGCCGATTGCATCCTTGTGATCGGCGCCTCTCTCAACGCTCTGACAATGGATTTTGGCGACGTTTTCGGCGCCATTCCGGTTATTCATCTGGATGCAGACCGGCATGCTATCGGCCGCTGGACTGCGATAGACGTCGCCTTGGTCGGGGACGCCAAGAAAACCGTTCAAGCCCTGATCGAACAGGTCTCTGACAATCTTGACGCGCCTCAGCATTCGGAGAGCGCCCTGCAACTGGTTCGTGATTTTGACCAGGCAAAGGATTTTGAGCCGATGAACACGCAGCGGACATTGGATGCGCGCGTGGTTGGCCAGATCCTCAATCGGATACTCCCGAAAAAGCGCAATCTGGTGTTCGACGGCGGCAACTATATGTCGTGTATTCCCTACATCGACGTTGAGCATCCCGGCGATTTCAAACTGACAACGGAAACCTATTCCATTGGTCTTGGGTTTGGAAACGCCATTGGTTTTGCTGCCGGGCGCCCAGATGAAACAACCATGCTGATGATCGGTGACGGCGCTTTTTTGATGACCATGGGAGAGATGGAAACGGTGCTGCGTGAAGGGATTCCGCTTGTCATCGTGGCCATGAACGATTGCGCCTACGGGTCCGAAGTGCATGTCCTGCGCCAACATGGCATGCCGATTGCGCTGGCTCAGTTCCCTGATATTGATCTGGCGACATTGGCTGAAACGCTGGGGTACGATGCCCATATCGTGCGCACGCAAGAACAGCTGGAAGCCTTGGCGGATGTTGTAAGCCAGGCCGACGAGCCAGTGTTCATTGAGATCAAAACAAACCCCGAAGTCGCGCTTGCCTCTACGGACAAAATGGTTTCGCACGACTGATCATGGCCGAATAGGATTTGAAGAGGGCCCCGCGACAGGGGGGATCAGCCGCTTTTGGGAGCGGCTGGCAGCCTTTGCGAAAGCCGACGGGCAGTGGTTTGGCGTCAGACATCCGAGCGGGCGGATTTGCGCGGAGTTTGGTGCAGTGCATTTTGCGGCCCGTCCTGGGAGCAGTGCGTTCAGGACCGCGCGGCCACTTGCGGCATCGCTCTCAAATACCGTAAGCATATCTGTAGTTAGTGCTTCTGCTGCTTTGGCCGAACGATTGTTCAAGTCTTGGCATTTTGCCGGGGGCTTGCTTCAGATATCATCCTGGAGAACTCCACGTGGTGCAGTATTGGCGGCCGTTCCTGGTGATGCGCTGTGCACTGACATAGACAAGGGGCAGATAATGGCAGGAAACAACCGCGAAACGCAGCTGTCCGACTTTGTCGGAATGCAGGTCAGGGAACGTCGTCGATTTTTGGGCATGACAATTGCGGAACTGTCATCTGCCTGCAAGATTTCGGTTTCCAACCTGTCAAAGATCGAGACAGCCCAGGTTTCTCCGTCCCTGAGCTCTCTGGAAGCAATCGCGCAGGCCCTGGGCGTTCCCGTGTCATTCCTGTTTCAAGGTTTCAAGGATGAGGGGTTTCTGGTTCAGATCCCAAAAGGGCAGGGGCTTATCACCGAACGTCAGGGCAAGGATGGCGGTCACGAATATGAGCTGCTGACAAATAATGCAGGTCAGGTGCAGACGGTGCAGCCGTTTCTGGTGACGTTGGACGAGGTCGGAGACCATCGCGCTAGCTTCAATGATCAGGCCACGGAGTTTCTCTATTTGCTCGAGGGCAAGATGCAATACCGTTATGGGACGCGCAAAATCGACCTGAGTGAGGGGGATGCGCTGATCTTTGACGGGCGCACGGCGCATGGGCCGGAAAAGGTTGTCGAGGCGCCTGTGCGGTACCTGGCAGTGCTGGTGCGAAAGCCGGGCGATGTGATCTAATAGATGTGGCTGAAGTTTCCTTAGGTGAAAAAATAATTTTACCTTAAGAAAAAAGCTGGCATTTCACACGGGCGTAGTTACGGTGTTTGGCAGGACTTTGGTGACCCAAGGTCAAAATACGCTACAAGCTCCGGGAGGCCCTTCGATGGTTGCTGCAACCAAAGCCACTCTGTCGCCGTATGATCCGCTGATTTCACCGTTTGAGATCAGGAGAACCCGCTTCAAGAACCGTATGTTCATGGCGCCGCACGGGACCGGCTATGCCAAGGGGGGTGGCTGGGGGGACCAGGCGCTTGCCTATTACAAGGCCCGTCTTGACGGTGGTGTGGCATTGATCGTGACAGAGGCAACGCAGGTCGTTCCTGTGACAGGGCAGGGCTATGCGCAGCTGAACGGGGCCAGTGATGCGTTCCCCGCCGAAGTGCGCAAACTGACAGATATTTGTGCGGATTACGACGCGCGCTGCATTGTGCAGCTTTACAACGAGGGGCGCGCGCGGGCGCATTCCACCGATGGCAGTGTCGAACCTGCATTGGCCCCGTCGGTGATGCGCGATGAACGGTTTCATATCGTCCCTGTCGAGATGACGACGGATCAGATCGAACAGTTTGTCGGCCTGTTTGCTGCGGCGGCCGGGCGCGCGGTTGCGGGTGGCGCGGATGGTGTCGAACTGCTGATCGGGATGGGTTATTTGCACGGGCAATTCCTGTCGCCGCGTATCAATGTGCGCACCGATGCATATGGCGGGTCGCCCGAGAACCGCCACCGGTTTGCCATTGAGACGCTCAAGGCGATGCGGGAAAAGATGGGCGATGCCCCTTTGCTTGGTTTTCGCGTGGTCCCTGAGGATGACGACCCGGACGGGATGCGCATGGCCGAGACGCTGGCCTTTTGTCAGGCAGCGGCAGAGCAGGGCCTTGTGGATTACATCAGTGTGGCGGTGGGCGGTACGCATACGCTGGCCGGGACGCGCAAGATTGTTCCTCCGATGTATTTTGACGCCGACGATGCGCTGGCTCAGGCCAGTGCGGTGCGCAAGGCCACAAATCTGCCGATCATGGTGGCGGGCCGGATCAACCAGCCGGTTCAGGCGCTGCAGGCGATCACCTCTGAGGCGGCGGATATGGTGGGTTTTGTGCGGGCGCTGCTGACCGACCCCGGTTTCCCCAACAAGGTGGTTGAGGGGGATCTGGACAGCATTCGCGCCTGTATCGGTTGCAACCAGGCTTGTATCGGGCACCGCAACAAGGGGCATGGCGTGTCCTGCATCCAGTTCCCCGAAAGCGGGCGTGAATTGCAGTACGGCAGCCTGGGCAAAGCCGAGCGGGCAAAACATGTTGTGGTGGTTGGCGGTGGTCCTGCCGGCATGAAAGCGGCGGCTGTATGTGCGGCAAGGGGACATAAGGTGCAGCTGTTCGAAAAGGGTCGTCAGCTGGGCGGGCAGGCGCTGTTGGCGCAGGCTTTGCCGGGGCGGGCCGAGTTCGGCGGCATCGTGACCAACCTGAAATCCGAGCTTGAGCAACATGGGGTATTGGTGACGCTGAACCACGAGGTGACGCAGGCCGAGCTTGCCGCGTTTGCCCCGGATGAGGTGATCCTGGCCACCGGCGCACGCCCGCATATGCCAGTGGGAGAGTTCGAGGGCGCACAGGTGGTCCAGGCCTGGGATGTGATTTCCGGCACGGCGCAGGTCGGCGGCTCTGTTGTGGTGGCCGATTGGCGCTGCGACTGGGTGGGGCCAGGGGTGGCCGAAATGTTGGCTGCGAACGGTCACAAAGTGGTGCTATGCGTGAATGGCGAGAAGGCCGGCGAATTGCTGCAACCCTATGTAAGATACGCCTTGGCGGGGCGGATGCACGAGGCGGGCGTTTCCGTTGTGCCATATATGCGGGTGTTCGGAGCGGACGAAGACACGGCCTATTTCCAACATGTTGTCACCGGTGCGCCCCAGATGATCGAAGAGATGGATACCCTGGTGATGGCCTGGGGCAATGACCCCGTGACCGATCTGGTTGATTCTGGGCTGACCTGCCCCGTTCACCGGATTGGCGATTGCCTGTCTCCGCGAACGGCCGAAGAGGCCGTTTTGGAAGGGTTGAAGGTGGCCGCCGCTGTTTGAAACAGTCTGGTGTAACGAGTCGTGAGAATCCGAATTTCAGAAAAACGGCCGACCCTTTGCCTTGGTTCCAGGGCCATGGCTCCAAAAAAATGGCTCCATAGCGCCAGTTTTTTCTCTTTTTGTGAAATGTTTTATCATAATTGGAGAAAAAAATTTCTCAACAAGAGAACTGCGTGGTATCGTGAGTAAAAACAAGAAAACGACATCGTTCCAAAGGGAGAAGCAAAGTGAACTACCGCTCCAAGCCATCCAAACTGATCCTGCCGAACCAAGATGGTTTGAGCCGCCGAAGATTTCTGAGCCAGACGGCTGCTGTTGGTGCATTGGCATCTTCGGGTTTGCTGTTGAACCCGGGCAAAGCCCTTGCGAACACGCCCAAGAAGGGCGGGGTGCTGCGGATGGGATTGGTTGGGGGGGCCACCACCGACACGTTGGATCCGTTGCAGTATCTGGGAACGGTTCATGCCTCGCAGGTGTTCAACTGTATCTTTGACAAGCTGACGAATGTTGCCCCGGGCGGCAAGATCGTCCCGATGCTGGCAGAGTCCTGGGACACGAATGACGATGCCAGTGTCTGGAAATTTGCGCTGCGCAAGGGCGTCACCTTCCACGATGGCAGCGCGTTCACGGCGAAAGACGTTGCCTATTCCATGAAACGGGCTGCAGGCGAGGACAACACCCGTCCCGGCGCCAAGGCTGCGGCACAGGCCGTGACCAACATCATAGTCGAAAACGACCATTCCATCGTGTTCGAACTGAACGGTCCGCGTTTCGACTTTGACACCGAAGTCTCGGAGCAGGGTCTTTACATGATCAAGGAAGGCGCGACGGACTTTGCCAACCCGATCGGCACCGGCCCCTACAGTCTTGTCAGCTTTGAACCGGGCGTGCGCGCGAAGGTCAAGAAATACGCGGGTTTCTGGTCTGAAGACGAGGGCCACTTTGACGAGGTTGAATTGATCAACATGGCTGATGCGGCTTCACGCTCGAATGCGGTGCGCAACGGCGATGTGGACGTGATCGACCGGCCGGATGTGGCAACCGCATCGCGTCTGCGGGCGGTTCCGGGCATCGAGTTTGCGGTGGCAACCGGTGGTCAGCACTATACCACGCCAATGCGCGTCAACGGCTCGCCGCTGGATAACAACGATGTGCGCATGGCAATCAAATTTGGTGTCAAACGCCAAGAGTTCGTGGACAAGGTGCTGGGTGGCTTTGGTGCGCCGGGCAACGATACTCCGATCAACAGCAGCTACGCCTATTTCAATGACAGCCTGGAGCAGCGCGTCTATGACCCCGACAAGGCGATGCACCACTGGAAGAAATCCGGTCTTGATGCCAGCTCGGGTCTGACGCTGACATCCAGCGATGGGGCTTTCTCGGGTGCGGTGTCCGGGGCGCAGCTGATACAGGCGTCTATGGCGAGTGCCGGCATCGACATTAAGGTGAAAACGGTACCCGGTGACGGCTATTGGAGCGACGTCTGGCGCGTCGTGCCCTGGTGCTTCTGCTACTGGAATGGCGCGGCAACCATTGGCAATCAGCTGAGCTATTACACCTCGGACAACGCCTACAATGACACGGCGTTCCAAAGTGAGACCTTTGACAAGCTGGTGGCCGACGCGGCAGTCCAGAAAGATCAGGCCCTGCGGGCCGAGCTTTATGGTGAAGCGCAGAAGATCCTGCACGAAGAAGGCGGCACCGTCACGCTTGCCTTTGCCAGCTTTGTGCAGGCCGGATCTTCGAAGCTGGGACATGGCGAAGTGGGGGCACTGGCCCCGGCGGATGACCATGCCCTGGCGCGCCGCTGGTGGTGGGCCGAAAGCTGAGCCCTGGCGCAAGCCGTCGTTTCCAAAAACGACCCTCACCCCCAAGACGGGGTGAGGGCGTCAAATTCAGTGCGACGTCTGCAGATCACGATATTCTTGCGTTGATCGCTGCACGGCATGGGGGACATCTTTGTGATTCTTGAGTTGATAGGCAAACGCCTGCTGCGTGGGTTCGTGACCCTGTGGATCATCTCTCTGTTCATCTTCTTTTCTGTTGAACTGCTGCCGGGTGATCTGGCCCAGAACATTCTGGGACAGGCCGCAACGCCGGAATCCGTGGCGGCACTGCGGGAAAAGCTGGGTTTGGACAGGCCGGGATATGTCCGCTATTGGGAGTGGGCCACGGGCGTCTTTTCCGGGGATCTGGGGGTTGCGGTGACCAGTGGCCGCCCGGTGTCCGATCTGATCCTGGTCAGGATTGGCAACACCTTTTTCCTGGCCGCCGTCGCCGCAGCCATTGCGGTGCCGCTGGCCCTGATGCTTGGCATTCTGACCGCATTGATGCGCAACACCGTGTTTGACCGCATGGCCAATGCCCTGACGCTGTCGTCGATCTCAGTGCCTGAGTTCTTTATCGCCTATATCCTGATCTTTGTTCTGGGCATTTCGGCGGGTTGGTTCCCAACCGTGTCCGATGTCACCGAAAACATGACGTTCGGCGAGCGTGTCTATGAGATCATCCTTCCGGCGCTGACCCTGACGATGGTTGTGACCGCGCATATGATGCGGATGGCGCGTGCCTCGCTGGTGAACCTGCTGTCGCGGCCATATATCGAGATGTCGCGGCTCAAAGGGGCGGGCAATGCGCGGATGATCCTGGTGCATGCGCTGCCCAATGCCGCGGCGCCGATTGCCTCGGTTGTGGCGCTGAACCTGGCCTATCTGGTCACTGGTGTCGTGGTGGTCGAGGTGGTGTTTGTCTACCCGGGGCTGGGGCAGTTGCTGGTCGATAGCGTGGCCAAGCGCGACCTTCCGGTGGTGCAGGCATCCTGCCTGTTTTTTGCAGCCACCTACATCCTTTTGAATCTTGCCGCCGATGTCATCACCATCGTGTCGGATCCCCGTCTATTGCATCCGAGGTAACGAAATGGCGTCTTCTAAACTCTCGGTGCTGAGCGGTGCGCCTCTGACTGCCAAATTTGGTCTGCTGGTGATCGCGGCCTATATCTTTGTTGCCATTTTCGCTCCTGCTCTGGCTCCTTATGGCGAGCGTGAGATTGTGGGCGGCGCGTATGAAGCGTGGTCGGATACCTTCCTGCTGGGCACTGACAGCCTGGGACGGGATATGCTGTCGCGATTGCTTTTTGCCGCCCGCAACACATTGGCGATTGCGGCGATTGCAACCATGCTGGCCTTCCTAAGCGGAGTGGGGCTTGGCCTGATTGCCGCAACTGTGGGGGGCCGGGTGGACATGGTGCTGTCGTGGTTGGTCGAACTGGTCATGGCGATCCCGGCGCTTATCCTGATGCTTTTGTTGCTGTCGATCTTTGGCACCTCGATCACGTCGCTGATCATCATCATTGCTGTTGTCGATATGACCCGTGTGTTCAGATTGGCGAGATCCGTGGCACTTGGCGTCGTGGTGATGGATTTTGTCGAGGCCGCCCGCCTGCGCGGCGAGGGTCTTTTCTGGATCATCCGGCGCGAGGTTCTGCCCAGCACCACCGCCCCCCTGCTGGCTGAGCTGGGGCTGCGGTTCTGCTTTGTCTTCCTCAACATTGCGGCGCTGTCGTTTCTGGGCCTTGGGATCCAGCCGCCAAGCGCGGACTGGGGGTCCATGGTACGTGAAAATGCGTCGCTGATCTCATGGGGGGATGTCACGCCGCTGCTGCCTGCTGCCGCGATTGCCCTGCTGACGGTGGGGATTAACTTTGTCGTTGACTGGATGCTGCATCGCTCCAGCGGATTGAAAGATTAAGCCATGGCTGAGAACAACGATCTTCTGGTGTCGGCAACAAACCTGCGTATCGAGGGGCAGTCGTCCGAGGGCTGGAACCCGATCATCAAAGGCGTCGATCTGCATGTTAATCGCGGCGAGATCCTGGGGCTGATCGGCGAGAGCGGGGCAGGGAAGTCGACCCTTGGTCTTGCGATGATGGGCTATACCCGCGACGGGTGCCGCATTTCCGATGGCGAGGTGAATTTTGACGGCGTCGATCTGCGCCGGGCCTCGCGCGGGGTGCGGCGGAAGCTGCGGTCGAGCCGCATCGCCTATGTCGCGCAATCGGCTGCGGCCAGTTTCAACCCTGCCTATCGGCTGATCGACCAATACGCCGAATTTCCGGTGCTGCGCAAAACCGCGACCAAGGAAGAGGCCTATCGCGACGCGCGGGAACTCTATGCCAAGATCCAGTTGCCCGACCCCGACGAGATCGGGTTTCGCTATCCGCATCAGGTGTCCGGCGGGCAGTTGCAGCGCGCGATGACCGCGATGGCGATGGCGTGCCGGCCTGATCTGATCATCTTTGACGAGCCGACAACGGCGCTGGATGTGACCACCCAGATCGAGGTTCTGGGCGCCATTCGTGACATCGTGTCCGAATTCAACACAGCCGCCGTCTATATCACCCATGATCTTGCAGTGGTGGCGCAAATGGCGGACCGGATCAAAGTGCTGAAAGACGGCCACGAGGTCGAAGAGGCCGAGACCCGTCAGATGCTGTCCACCCCGCGTGAGGAATACACCAAATCCCTGTGGGCGGTGCGAGAGTTCCGGGCCCAGCCCAAACCCCAGCCTGAGGTCGACGCCAAGCCCTTGTTGTCGGTCAGGAATGTTTCGGCGAACTACGGGGCCGTCACGGTGCTGGATGACATCAGCCTGGACGTCTACGAGGGGACAACCGTTGCCATCGTGGGTGAATCCGGGTCGGGCAAATCGACTACGGCGCGCTGCATCACCGGGCTTTTGCCGCCCAAGACCGGATCAATCGAGCTGGACGGGCGGGTGCTGCCCAATGCGCTTAAGAACCGCAACCGCGAAGATCTGCGGCATGTGCAGATGATCTATCAGATGGCGGACACGGCGCTGAACCCGTTCCAGACCATTCGCGACATCGTGGCCCGCCCGGTCGAGTTTTACCTGGGCCTGAAAGGGAAGGCAAAAAGGGACAGGGTGGACGAGCTGCTGCATATGATCGGGTTGGAGCCTGACAAGTTCGGCCATCGCCTGCCGCCCGAACTGTCGGGGGGGCAAAAGCAGCGCGTGGGCATCGCGCGGGCCCTGGCGGCCGAGCCAAAGCTGATCATCTGCGACGAGATCACCAGCGCCCTGGACCAGCTGGTGGCCGAGGGCATCCTGCGCCTGTTGGACCAGCTGCAGCAGGAATTGAAGATGACCTATATGTTCATCACTCACGATCTGGCGACGGTCAAGGCGATTGCCGACAGCGTGATTGTCGTAAAGTCCGGCAAGGTGGTCGAACATTCAGACAAGGCGGCGCTGTTTGAACCGCCTTACCATCCCTATACCGAAGAGCTGCTGTCATCGGTCCCGGACATGGATCCGGATTGGCTGACCAATATGCTGGCAGAGCGGCGTTCCAGAAGGTGACAGACAAATGAGTAAAACCGACGAGCTCAAGAAAGCCTATGCGATGGACTATACCGACACCGCATCCGTCCAAGACCATTATGATGTCTGGGCCGAGGCTTATGATCAGGACACGCAGGGTTTTGGATATGTCGGTCCCGCCAATGCCGCCCGGGTTCTGTCAGAGCATCTTGAACTTAGCGCGGCTGCGGTGCTGGATATCGGCTGTGGAACCGGGCTTGTCGGTGTGGCGCTTGCGCAGCTTGGCGCGGGGAATGTGGATGGAACCGATCTTTCGGAAAAGATGATCACGCGCTGTCGAGAAACCGGGGCCTACCGGGATCTCAAGAGCGAAGACCTGTTGCAGGGATTGGCGGCTCAGGATGGCAGCTATGATGCGGTGATATCCGTGGGTACCTTCGGACCCTTGGGCCCTGACGCGTTGCAGCCGGCGCTGGCTCCTGTCAAAATCGGCGGGCTGGCCTGCATTTCCATCAATGAGATTTTTTGGGATCAGCATGGTTTTGACGCGGCTTTCACAGCTTTGTGTGACACAGGCGCGTGGCGTCTGGTGACACGGGAAACCGTGTTGCAAGCGAAGGAAGGCGGGCTTCAGGCGCGGGTGACGCTTTTGCGGCGCAGCCGTTAAAAATCCAGATGCGCGGGCGTTACCGTCCAGACAACTTCAGTCACGTCGTCATGGGCGTTGGCGAAATCATGCGCGATGGTCATGTCAAAGGAAAAGCTGTCTTCTTCGCCCAGAACGAACTGTTCTTGCCCGACGGTTAGGTTGACCCGGCCAGTTTTGACGAAACCGCAGAAATGGCCCTGCCCCTTTGTTGGAACCCCGCGCGATTTCCCGCCCGGTTCCAGGCGGGTCATGCCCATGATCAGATCAAGGGTCAGGTCAGCCGATAGCAGAAAATCCTGATAACCCAGTTCCTGTGTGTCGAAACTGTAGCTGTGGCTGATCCGGCGACGCCCCTGGTTGCGCACGACGATGGCGGCCTCGGCATCAGAGGCGCCGGTTGTGGCAGGGAAGAACCAGTTGGTCTCGACACCCAGAGCTTCGGCGATGCGGCTGATCGAATCAATCGACGGGACCACTGTGCCGTTTTCGACCTGACTCAAATATCCCGCGGTGCGTCCGCATCTCTCGCCCAGCTGCCGCAGGGTAAGCCGCTTGGCTTTGCGCAGGGCTTTGATTTCCCGGCAGATCCGTTGCGTGTTCTGATGGGGTGGAATCTCTCCGGCTTTATCATTAGGCAAAAAATTTCTCCCTTGGTGAGAAAATCATTTTGAAGTGACATATTTTTCCACTAATGTTTTACCTGACTAAACTTTCAAAGCCAATTGTTCGATGCTGAAGGGTGAAAACGATGAGCCACGATATCGATGCTCTGAACCTGGACTTTGATCAGATCGATCAGGATTTTGCGCAGTTCCGGGGTTTGCCGATCCACACCTATACCGATCAAAACATCTATGATTTTGAGATCGACACGATCTTTGAAGGCACTTGGCAGTTCCTGTGCCCGGTGGCCAAAGTGGCGAACATCGGTGACATCTATGAAGGACGGATCGGACGCAGCAATGTGTTTGTAACCCGCCATCAGGATGGCGAGCTGCGCGGTTTTCTGAACTTCTGCCGCCATCGTGGATTCAAACTGGTTGAAAACAACACATCGGGTCAAAAGCTGATCCGCTGCCGTTATCACGCCTGGGCCTATGACCTGAACGGAGAGCTGCGCGCCGCACCTGACACCCAGGATCAACCGGGGTTCCAGAAATGCGATCACGGGTTGATCCCCATTTCGGTAGCGGAATGGGGTCCCATCGTGATGGTCAACACCGACCCGAACGCCCGCAGCCTGTTCGAAGAGCACCCGCAGATCAAAAGCTGGGCCGAGAAAAACGGCATTCAGACCGATCCGAACCATTACGAGGAATACGTCGAAAAGACGATCCGCCAGAAGAGCAACTGGAAGCTGTGGTACGACAACGGCACCGAATGCTATCACTGCAACACAATTCATTCCGCATCGTTCGGTGAGGCTTTTGACGTACGCGAAGGGAATTATTCCTTCGAGCTGGAAGGGGGGATGACATCCTATTCCTTTGCCTCGACCGAGCAGTTGTTGGGGGATGAGCTGCGCAGCCTGACCTATGCCTCATATCAGATCTTTCCGGGGCTTCAGCTGATCCAGCAGGATGATCTGATGGTGCTCGGTCGCATGACGCCCACGGGGCCGGATTCTTGTGATGTGACCGTGTTCTACATGAAGGAAAAGACAGCGGACCAGGCCCGCGTCGATCGCTGGATTGATGTGTGGCATCAGACTTTCGAAGAAGACGGCGAGGTGGCCGAAGTCCAGCAGGCCAACATGACGTCCCCCCATGCCAAAGTGTTCCAATACGTGGCCTCACGCGAGGAGCCGACGATCTTCATCAACCGGTTGATCCTGCAGGCATACAAGGACGGCGTTGCCAAGCGCGTCAAAAAAAGGGAGCAGACCCATGAGCCTGCATGAGAAAACGATCAATGATTATGCGCCTGTCGATCTGAAGAGCGATCTGGAACAAAACTGGGGCCTGCCGCTGTCTTTCTACCGCGGCGAAGATGCGCTGAACCTGGACCTGAGGTCGATCTTTCGCAAATCCTGGCAGTACTTCTGCCCGGCTGTAAAGGTCGCGGAACCCGGCAATTCGACGATCGGTCATGTCGGTGACATCCCGGTGGTTGTCATTCGCGATGACGAAGGGGTTTTGCATGGTTTCGTCAACATGTGCCGTCATCGCGGCTTTCCCGTGGCGACCAAGGATCAGAAGAACTGCAACCGTCTGGTCTGTCGCTATCACGCTTGGTCCTATCATCAGAACGGCGCGTTTATGTATGCGCCCGGATGTCAGGATGAAAAGGATTTCCCAGAGGAGAAACTGGGTCTGAAACCTGTTCAGGTCTTTGAATGGGGCCCGGGCATTTTCGTCAACTACGACATGGACGCGCCGTCTTTCCTGGACAGTCACCCCGAGATTGCCGGTGAAAGAAACAAGGTTGGCATGGACTTCAGCGAAGATAGCTACACCTGGACCCACAGCACAAATCACAGTGTCGAAAGCAATTGGAAGGTCTGGTACGACAATTTTGTCGAATGCTACCATTGTGAAAACATCCATCGCGGCAGTTTTGCCGCCGCATATGAAGCTGATCCGAAACTTGTAAACACACGGTTTCTGGGCACGTTCATGAGCAGTCAGTTTCCGCCCAAAGATCGCAAGTCAAAAACCGAGTTACGTGCTGGAAACTACCGCTCTTTCAACATCTTCCCCGGATTGCTGATGCTTCAGCATGACGATCTGATGATCCTGTCCCAGATGCGCCCCCTGGGGCCGGAAACCACGGAACAGCGCGTGGATTATTTTGCACAGAAGGGCACGAGCCCTGAACGTGTGCAGCAATGGATCGAGCTTTGGGAGGAAACCTTTGCGGAGGATGGCGAGGCGGTCTCGATGCAGCAAAAAGGCCTGCGGACCCATGCGCTGGAGCGCAATCGCCTCCTGCCGGACCGTGAGGAAGCGGTGTTGTTTTTCAACTCTCTTATCGTGAACGCCTATGTGGCGCACAGTGGCTGAAACGCAAGGAAACCCCGATGACTGATGAGGAACGACAGCAACGTATAGATCTGGCGGCCGCATATCAGCTGGCTGAGCATTTCGGTTGGACCATGCTGGTGTGGAACCATATTTCAGCTCGGGTGCCGGGGACCGAGGATCAGTTCCTGATCAATCCGCTTGGTCTGATGTATGATGAAATCACAGCATCGAACCTAGTCAAAGTGGATACGAAGGGCGAAAAACTGGCCGGCGAGGGCGAAACCTCGCCTGCCGGGTTTGTCATCCACGGTGCGGTTCATCAGGCCCGCCATGACATCGATTGCGTGATGCATATGCACACGCCAGAGGCAGTTGCCTTGTCCTGTCTTAAGGACGGCTTGCCACAGCTTTGCGGCGAGACGGCGTATTTTCACGAAGACATCGGCTATCACGATTACGAAGGTGTCTCTTTGGATCTGGACGAACAAAGCCGAATTGCGCGGTCGCTGGGAAACAAGAACAACCTGATCCTGAAGAACCACGGGTTGATCACCACCGGGCGCAGCGTGGGAGAGGCCTTTGTGCGGATGTACTGGCTGATTTATTGCTGCCGCATCGTGACCAGTCTTTATGCGATGGGACGTCCCTTTGTGCCCCTGAGCGAGGCTCTGGCGGCAAAAACCGCAGCCCAGGACGAGGCGGAGTCGGCTCCGTCGGTCTTCGAATGGCCTGCTTTGCTGCGCCGCGCAGAACGCATTGCGCCGCATTTCAAGGACTAAAAACGCATGCCGCATATGACGCGCGCCCTTACAACTGCTTCACTGATCCGGCGGCGTCGCTTTGCGGCGCTGGCCGGTTCGCCCTGAAATCCAACAGCGCGCGCCCTCTCCCTGCGCGTCACCCGGCGTCTTCGCCAGTGCTTCCAAGAAGACGCCGGGTTCAAATAGCCAAACCAAGAACAGGTTCCGCCGCATGTCCAACTCAAGGCATCCTTACTCGCTTTTGTTCGAGCCCGTCCAAATCGGCCCGGTGACGGCAAAGAACCGGTTCTTTCAGGCGCCCCATGCGACGGGCATGGGCTTTACCTATCCGGAGCACGCGATTGCCTATCGGAAAACCAAGGCCGAGGGCGGTTGGGGGGTTGTCGCCACCGAAGAATGCATGATCGACAGCAATTCTGACCATTCGCCCTCCCCGCATATGCGGCTGGCGTCCGATGCGGATATCCCGTTTCTGGCGCGGATGGCGGATGCGGTGCACGAGCATGACGCGCTGTTCGCGGTCGAACTGTGTCATGCGGGCAAATCAGCGGCCAACAAGTTGACGCGGGAATATCCGCTGGCCCCGTCGCAGACGCATTATTGGTCGTTTGGACCTTATGTGGCCAAGACCGCCGACAAATCCGACATTCGCCGTGTGATCCAGGCACAGGCCGATGCGGCCAGGCGGGCGATGACGGCAGGGGCGGATATTGTCTATGTTTATGCCGCGCATGATCTGTCACTGCCGATGCAGTTTCTGTTGCCGCGCTACAACCGGCGCAGCGACGAATACGGCGGGTCGCTGGAAAACCGCGTGCGCCTGTTCCGGCAGATGATCGAAGCCACGAAAGAGGCCGTGGGCCACAAATGCGCCGTGGCCGTACGCTTTGCTGTGGACGAGATGATGGGACCGGGCGGGCTGGAGTGGCAGAACGAAGGCCGCGAGGTGGTCGAAATGCTGGCCGAGCTCCCCGACCTGTGGGACGTGAATGTCAGCGATTGGTCAAACGATTCCGGCGTGTCGCGGTTTTTCGAGGAAGACTATCAGCGTGAATACACCGATTTTGTGAAATCGGTGACCACCAAACCGGTTGTGGGAGTGGGGCGCTATGTGAACCCGGACCGGATGGTATCGGACATCAAAAAGGGGCGGCTCGATCTGATTGGGGCCGCGCGCCCGTCGATTGCCGACCCGTTCCTGCCGAACAAGATCCGGGACATGCAGATTGACGACATCCGCGAATGTATCGGCTGCAACATGTGCACCACCAACGTGCTGCTGTCGGTTCCGATCCGCTGCACTCAGAACCCGACCATTGGCAAAGAGGTTGATGGCTGGCACCCTGAAACCGTGCCTGTGCGCCGTTCGCAGGACAGTGTTCTGGTCGTCGGCGGCGGGCCTGCGGGATTGGAATGCGCCCTGACGTTGGGCAAGCGGGGGTATGATGTGACCCTGGCCGAAGCGGGCGACGCCTTGGGGGGACGGGTGATCCAAGAGGCGGCGCTGCCGGGTCTGGCGGCCTGGCGGGCGGTGGCAGAGTATCGGATTGGTCAGCTGGCGCAGATGCCGAATGTGAACACCTATCTGCAAAGCCCGCTGGATGCCGAACAGATCCTGGAGTTCGGCATTCCCAACGTGGTCTTTGCGACTGGCGGCCCATGGCGGCGCAACGGCATGGGGCGGCAGTACTCCAGCCCGGTGCCGGGGTGGGAGTCCGGGAATGTCTATACGCCTGATGACATCATGGCGGGGAATTGCCCCTCGGGCCGGGTCGTGGTGTTCGATGATGACCACTATTACATGGGGTCGGTGATTGCCGAAAAACTCAAACTGGCGGGCTGCGACGTTTCGCTGGTGACGCCGGTGGCCGAATTCGCCAACTACAGCAAGTTCGCGCAGGAATACGGCCATGTTCTGGGCCGGTTGGTCGAATTGGAGATCGAACTGTTGCCCACCCACAACCTGACCAGCATCTCGCCTGAACGGATCGAGCTGGCCCACGCCTGGACCGGCACACCCAAGGTGATCGAAGGGGCCGACATCGTCATGGTGACAATGCGCGACACCGCCTCCGACGTGTTTCATGATCTGGAGGCCCGCAAGGCAGATTGTGCGGCGGCAGGCGTCCGGTCTGTCTCGCGCATCGGAGATTGCGTGGCGCCGGGACCAATCGCAATGGCCATTCATGACGGCCACAGATGGGCCATGGAATTTGGAGGACCCAAATGATGCAACGTGCAACACAGCTGCAGGAGCTGACCAAAGGATTTGTCGAGGCGTTCAACCGTCACGATCTGGACGCAGTCATGCGCTTTTTCACCGCTGATGCCGTCTATGATGACGGGTTGGGCAATGTGTTTCGCGGGCTGGATGACATCCGCGCTTCCTTTGCGCCGCTGCTGTCGGGCGCACGCGGGCAGATCGCGTTCGCGGGAGAGGATTATTTTGCCGATCCGGATCAGAACAAGGTCATGACCAGCTGGTCGCTGGCCATGGATATCGAAGGCCAGCGCAAGGTGATGCGAGGGTTGGACCTGCTGGTTTTCGAGGGCGACAAGATCGCCAGCAAATCCGCCTATTGCAAGGGGTCGGGGTTCCGGCTGGATGACGCCTAGCTTCGCCTGACAAGGAATGTGATCATCAAATATGCCAAAACGGGGTTTGAGACCGGCCAGCTGACAATAGAAGGTCGTGAAGCCGGGCTGCCCCTTGAACCCGGCGAAGTGCTGGTCAAGATCAGCGCAAGCTATGTGGCGCCGTTTGTACCCTATGTCTGTGATCCGCAGACCGCCTATGTGACGCCAGAGCGTCCCTTTGCGCCGGGCATGGATCCTGTGGGTACGGTTCTGGCGGTTGGAGAAGCCGTGGACCGGGTCGCCATCGGGGATGCGGTCTATGGTGATGTGTTTCTTGATGGCGGCTGGGATGGCCATGAAGGCGCGGCGGCTTTTGCCGGGAACTTCGCTCTCAGCGACACTGCGGATCGGCTTTTTGATCGCTACAGGCATGGGGCCTTTGCCAGTCACATCCTTCTTCCGCAGGCGTGTCTGACCAAGATCGCCCCGGCCTTGGACAAAGCAACCGTTCAGACGCTCACCCGGCTGGGCTGGCTCTGCACCGCGTTCGCAGCGTTGGACCGGGGCAGGTTTCAGGCCGGGGAACATGTGGTGGTTCTGGGCGCCTCCGGCCAATTGGGGTCCAGCGCGGTGATGATGGCATTGGCCATGGGCGCGTCGCAGGTGACCTGTGTGGGCCGCTGCCTGGACCGTTTGGCCCCGCTGGCGGAACTGGGCGACCGGGTGTCGCTTGCCTTGGGCGCCCCGAAGGGCGCGGATGTTGTCATCTCTGCCGCCGAAGGGGATTGCACCACGATGGTTGAGACCGCGATTGCCAACCTGAGCAGGGGCGGGCGTTTTGTTCTGCTCGCCTCGCCAGCCGTGCCGCCGCAGGCTGGCGGGTTGGTGCTGCGCGGGATCACGTTGGTCGGGTCGTTCTGGTTCGACCGTGATGCGCCGGGCCGGGTGGTCGAGATGATCGCCAGCGGCCAGTTGGACCTGTCGCGCATTCAGTCGCACAGCTATCCCCTGGAACAGGTGAACCAGGCCTTGGCCACCGCCGCGGGCCTGCCGGTGTTTCAGCAGAACGTGCTGGTGCCCTGAGCGCTAGAACACTTCGGCGGTGGCATTGGCCAGCAGGCTGGTGTCATCGCCCGCAATCTCCAGCCAGGCCTGCGCCTGCGGCAGTTCATGCTGCAAAAAGAACGCACAGGCGGTTTTCTTGCCGGTCAGGAACGCCTCGTCCCTGCCTGCGGGTTGGAGGGCGGCTGTGCTGGCCATGCGCACCCACAGCCAGGCCACCACGAAATGACCAAAGGCATTCAGATAGGCGCTTGCATGGGCCAAGGCCTGATCCTTGGAGGCCGATTGCATCGTCTCAGCCACCGACTCGGCGGTTTTGGTCAAGTCTGACAGCATTTGCTCCAGACGTGCGCAATGGGGTTTCAGCGCGTCTTGATCACGTGCTTCGGCCAGAGTGGTCGCGACCTCCTGGCGGAAGATGTCGAGGGACTTCATCCCGTTGCCGATGATCTTGCGACCCAGAAGGTCGAGGGCCTGAATGCCATTGGTACCCTCGTGGATCATGTTCAGCCGGTTGTCACGGTAAAGCCGTTCAACCGGGAATTCCCGGGTATAGCCATAGCCGCCCAGAATCTGAATCGCCTCGCGGTTGGCGTCCAGCCCGAATTCGGACGGCCAGGACTTGACCACTGGCGTCAGCAGATCAAGCAGCGCGGCGAGGCGCTCTTTTTCTGCCGGATCATCGGTCAGGATGCTGCGATCGACCAGATCGCCCGCATAGAGACACAGGGCGATCGCCCCCTCGGACAGCGCCTTTTGCCGCAGTAACATCCGGCGCACGTCGGCATGTTCAATCAGCAGTACCGGTTTTGAGAGCGGATCGCGGTTGGACAGGGTGCGCCCCTGACGGCGCTCCTGCGCGTAGTTCAGCGAATAGCGGTAGCCCACTGAACCCAGCATGGCCGCCCCGATGCCAACACCGATCCGCGCCTCGTTCATCATGTGGAACATGGTGGCCAGCCCGTGGTTCTCTTTACCCACCAGCGTGCCGATGGCCGGGGCCGGATCGCCCAGGCTGAGCAGGCAGTTGGTGGTGCCGCGATAGCCCATCTTGTGGTTGAGGCCCGCCGTCACGATTCCGTTGCGCGCGCCCAGTGAGCCGTCTTCGTTGACCAGATATTTGGGCACCGCAAACAGGGAAATCCCGCGCACACCCGGCGGGGCATCGGGCAGGCGGGCCAGCACCAGATGCACGATGTTTTCTGACACATCCTGATCGCCGCCGCTGATCCACATCTTGGATCCGGTCAAATGATAGGTGCCGTCGCCCATGTTTTTGGCCCGGGTGCGGATATCGGCCAGCGACGAGCCCGCATCGGGTTCCGACAGGCACATGGTGCCAAAGAACCGACCCTCGAGCATCGGTTCCATATAGACCCATTTTTGCCAGTCGGTTCCGTGCGCCTTCAGCAGGTTCCCGGCGGCGCGCGTCAGCGACATATAGGCGTGGGTACTGACATTGGCGCCCTTCATCATGCCGTTGCAGGCGTGATTGACGCTGACTGGCAGTTGCATCCCGCCAAGCTCGTAATCCGCATGCGCGGCAAAGAACCCGGCCTCGCGCAGTTTGGCCAATGCGTCTTTTGCTTCGGGCAGAATGCGTGCCTGACCCTCAACAAGCTGCGGCTCGCGGGTGTCGGACAGGGTGGCATGTGGCCAGAGCTCATCCTCGGACAGCCTCTGAGCGAGATCCAGGACGGCATCAAGCGACTGTCTGTCGTGATCCTGATACCGTCCTGCACCGCATTGCTGTTCGACTGAGAGCATATCGAACAGAATGAAATCGATGGTCTTGCGATCGAGGATGCTGGTCATCGCGCGCTCCGGGTCAAATCTGGGTCAAATCGGGGTCAGAAAATTTCGAACAAGGCAGCGGCACCCTGACCACCGGCAATGCAC
This sequence comes from Leisingera sp. S232, assembly GCF_049800895.1. Lineage (NCBI taxonomy): Bacteria > Pseudomonadati > Pseudomonadota > Alphaproteobacteria > Rhodobacterales > Roseobacteraceae > Leisingera > Leisingera sp. S232. The sequence continues at coordinate 60,192 of NZ_JBNAFX010000013.1, forward strand.
ATGGTCACGACGGCATATTTTGCCTTGCGGCGGCGGCCCTCGATCAGGGCATGGCCGGTCAGACGCGCGCCGCTCATGCCAAAGGGGTGGCCCACGGAAATGGCGCCGCCGTTGACGTTCAGCCGCTCATTCGGGATGCCCAAACGGTCGCGGCAATAGACAGTCTGAACGGCAAAGGCCTCGTTCAATTCCCACAGGTCGATGTCATCGATGGTCAGGTTGTGCCGCTCCAGCAGGCGCGGGATGGCATAGACCGGGCCGATGCCCATTTCATCTGGCTCCAGCCCCGCGACGACCATGCCGCGATAGGCACCCAGAGGCTCCAGCCCGGCTTTTTCGGCCTCGCCTGCTTCCATCAGCACGCAGGCCGATGCCCCGTCCGAGAGCTGGCTGGCATTGCCTGCGGTCACGGTGTGGCCCGCGCCCTTGATTGGGTTGAGAGAGGCGAGGTTTTCCAGCTTGGTGCCCGGGCGGTTGCCTTCGTCCTTGGTCAGCGTCACCTCCTGGAGCGAGGTTTCCCCGGTTTCGCGATCCACCACCTGTTTGGTTGTTGCCAGGGGCACGATCTCATCGTCAAAAGCCCCGGCCTCTTGCGCGGCGGCGGTGCGGTTCTGGCTTTGCAGGGCGTATTCATCCTGGGCCTCACGCGAAACGCCATAGCGTTTGGCCACCACTTCGGCAGTGTCCAGCATCGGCATGAAGAGGTCGGGTTTATTGGCTTGAAGCCAGTCGTTGTCCTGTGCGCCAGGCGAACGCTGGCTCATCACCAGAGAGATATGTTCCACCCCGCCCGCCACCATGGCCGGCGCGCCTTCCATGACGATCTGCTGCGCGGCAAAGGTGATTGCCTGCAATCCCGACGAACAATGGCGCGAGATCACCAGCCCGCCCGCGTTCACCGGCACACCGCCTCGCAGGCCCGACATGCGGGCGATGTTGAAGCCTTGCTTGCCCTCGGGCATCCCGCACCCCATCACGACATCTTCGACGCGGGCGGGATCAAGGCCTGCGCGTTTCACGGCGTGTTCAATCGCATGGCCGCCCAGTTCGGCTGGGTGAGTGATGTTGAACGCACCGCGCCCTGCCTTGGCAATCGGCGTGCGCGCGGTCGAAACGATGACAGCCTGACGTTGGCTCATGTCGGTGCTCCTGTGTACTGGGCAAAGGTTTTTCCGTCTGCGGCCAGTTCTTGCAGCAGTGCGGCGGGTTCCCAGAAATCGTGATCGCCGTGAAAGGAGTCGATCCGTGCCAGAACTTTTTGCAACCCGGTTTGCTCGGCCCAGAACAGTGGACCGCCGCGCCATTTCGGAAAGCCATAGCCGTTGATCCAGGCCAGATCGAAGTCCGAGGCACGCCGCGCGATCCCCTCTTGCAGGATTTTTGCGCCTTCGTTCACCACCGCCAGCAGGCAGCGGTCGACGATTTCCTGATCCGAAATCTGGCGTGGGGTAATCCCCGCTGCGGCCCCTGTTTCACGGATGATGTTCAGCACCTCGGGGTCTTCGGCGCCACGGCGTTTGTCTTCGGCATAGTAAAAGAACCCGCGGCCTGTCTTTTGCCCGAACCAGCCCCGCTCGCAGATCGCATCGCCCACGGTGCTGTAGCGTTCATCGGGGTTGCGCAGATGGGCTGTGGATTTGCGCATGGCCCAGCCGATGTCCAAACCGGCCAGATCGCGCACGGCAAAGGGGCCCATGGGCAGACCAAATGCGCGGATCGCTGCATCGACCTGCGCGGGTGTTGCGCCCTCTTGCAACAGGAACTCGGCCTCGCGCAGGTATTTGGAAAAGCTGCGGTTGGCGATGAATCCGTGGCAGACACCCGATACAACCCCCGTCTTGCCGATGGTTTTCGACAGGGCCAGGACCGTGGCCAGCGTGTCCTCAGCGGTGTCGCGCCCCCGCACGATTTCCAGCAGGGGCATGATGTTGGCAGGGCTGAAAAAATGCATGCCCAGAACGTCGCTCACCCGATCCGGGACAGCGGCGGCAATCTCATCCACATCGAGATAGGAGGTATTGGTGGCCAGGATGGTGCCCGGTGCGGTGGCCTGGGCCAGGGTGGCAAACACCGATTTCTTGACTGCCATCTCCTCGAACACCGCCTCGACCACCAGATCGACGGGGGGCAGGTCATCCAGCGCAGCTTTGCTGCTCAGCCTGGCCAGCATGTCCCTGGCGGCTGTGTCCTTCATCCGGCCGGCTTTGACGCGGCCATCGAAAAAGGCGCGGATGCGGTCCAGCCCGGCTTGCAATGCATCGCCTGAACGCTCGGCCAGATGTACGTGGAGACCGGCCATCAAAAAAGCCATGGCAATGCCACTGCCCATGGTGCCTGCACCGACAACGGCGATCTTGGTGATGGGGCGCGCCTGCACCTCCTTGCTGGTGTGCCCTTTGAGGGCGGCGCGTTCAGCAAAGAACACATGCCGCATGGCAGCGGCCTGATCCGAAGCCACGCAATCAAGATAGAGTTTTCGTTCCTGTGCCAGCCCTTCGCTGAGCGGCAGCTGAGCGGCAGCGCGGATGGCATCAATGATGGCCTTTGGCGCAGCTTCGCCCCGACGGCGTTTGGCGGCCTGAGCCAGGGCGGTCTCAAAGACGCTTTCGTCGACCTCCGGGATCTGCCGTGCGCCGGCCGGTGCGGGGATCTGGCCCGCCTTCAGTGCGTCGCGCAGGAACGACAGGCACGCCTCTTGCGCAGTTTCAGCAGGCACCAAGGCGTCGATCAGGCCAAGGGACTGGGCCTTGGTCGCATCAATCGGGCGACCCGTAATGCAGATGTCCAAGGCGTGCTGAATGCCCACGATGCGCGGCAGGCGTTGGGTGCCGCCTGCTCCGGGGGGAATGCCCAGATTGACCTCGGGCTGGCCCAGTTTCGTGCCGGCAGTGGCAAATCGCCAGCGGCAGGCCATGGCAATTTCCAACCCGCCCCCCAAGGCGCTTTTGCGCAGCAGGATGGCGGTTGGCACGGCACAATCATCCAAAGTGCGGATCAGGTCCGACATCAACGGCTCGTCCGCGGGCCAGTCCTTCCCTTGCATCGAGATATCGGCCCCAGCCATCACCCCAGAGCCGCCGGGCACCAGCAGAACCGCCTTGGCCCCGGCGTCCTGCGCGGCGCGCAATTGCTGCAGGATCGCCCCGGGCAGGCCCGGAGACATCGCATTCATCGGCGCATTTTGGAATTGAATAACAGCGATGGATTCGGTCAACTCAAGCTGAGCCTGCGAGTTTTTTTGGGACATCGGCACCTCCGAATGTTCGTATATTGCAATAAAAGTTTCTTGTAAAGAAAATTGCCTTGTACTACCAAAATCCAAGAAGAGCTGAGGAATTTTGCTATGCAGGACCGTTCTAGGGCCGAGGCCGCCGCTTCCACTATGATGTTCATACCGCTGTCGATGGGGCAGTTGCTGGATTATGGCGCGCGTGCCTTCGGGTATCAGGAGATCGTGTCCTACGATGCAGATCACCGGGCCGAGCGTATGAGTTTTGCACATTTTCGCGACCGGTGCCTGCGGCAAGCGGCCTATATGCGGCAGGCGTTGAAGGTGGAGAAGGGGGAGCGTGTCGCGACTCTGGCCTGGACCAATCGACGGCATCTGGAACTCTACTTCTCGGTTCCGGGCCTTGGCGCGGTGCTGCATACGATCAACCCGCGTTATTCGGACGAACAGATCGTCTATATCCTCAACCACGCGGAAAACCGGATTGCTTTGGTCGACCCCAGTCAGCGCGCGCGGGTGGAAAAGCTGGCGGCGCACTGTCCCAGGCTGGAACAGATCATCACGCTTGATGCCGATTGGGACGCACAGTCGAGCGCGACCGCCCCGTTGACGGAGTGGGTTGAGGTGCCGGAAACCAGCGGCTCGTCGATGTGTTATACCTCTGGCACCACGGGGGAGCCCAAGGGGGTTGTCTACTCGCACCGCTCGACCATGCTTTACACACTGGCCGGGCTGGCGACCGGAAAGCTGGCGCTTGGCACGCAGGCCTCGGCGCTGATGTGCGTGCCCATGTTCCACGTTAATGGCTGGAGTAAGCCGTTTCAGGCCATGCTGTCGGGCAGCAAAATCGTGCTGCCCGGGCCGAATATGGACGGGGAGAGCCTGTTACGGGTGATCGACGCCGAAGGGGTGACCTGCGGTTTTGGCGTGCCAACGATCTGGCTGGGGCTGGTGGAGCAAATGCGCGCTCAGGGGCGCGGGCCGGGCAGCTTGCGCAACATCGGCTTTGGCGGCGGTGCGGTGCCGCGCAGCCTGTTGCAGGCCCTGATCGACGAGTTCGGCATCCAGCCCGAGACCGGCTATGGCATGACCGAAACCACCGCCGGGTTGGCCCTGGGCAGTGATGGGCCGGATTTTGATGCAGGCTCGCCTGATGACCGGCTGGACCTCTATGCCGCGCAACGGCCGATTTTTGGGATGGAGCTGAAGGTCGAGGACGACGCCGGACAAGAGGTGCCGCGCGACGGTCAATCAACCGGAGAGCTTACATTGAAGGGGCATCTGGTGATCGGGTCTTACTTCCGCAACCCGGATGCAAATGCGGTCGCTTTCACTCCGCAGGGTCGCTTTCGCACCGGCGATGTGGTTTCCATCGACACCCATGGTCGGGTGCGGGTGCAGGACCGTCTGAAGGACATCATCAAATCGGGCGGGGAGTGGATCAACTCTGCGGTGCTGGAACGCGAATGCAACGCTCACCCTGGGGTGATCGAATCCGCGGCAATCGGCCTGCCGCATGCGAAATGGTCGGAACGCCCTTTGCTGGTCGTGCGCAAACAGCCCGAAGCGGCGCTGTCCGAGGCTGACCTGCGCGCCTTTGTGAAACCCCGCGTTCAAAGCTGGTGGTGCCCCGATGCGATTGTGTTTGTCGATGATCTGCCCAAGACCGCAACGGGCAAGATCGACAAGAAAACCCTGCGCGCACAGTTGAAAGGGTGGGAGTATGACCCCTCGGGTGTTTTGCTGCGGCCCGGCGATTGACCGGGCGGTGCAATCGCTCACGCGCGTTTCCCGGTCACGGTGATGCCGCCGTCGACAGTGATAGTCTGTCCGGTGACGAAAGCGCCGGCGGGTGAACCCAGCCACACGGCGGTTCCGGCAATCTCGTCGGGGGAGGCGATACGTTGCAGAGGATAGGCCTCTTCGGTGCGTTTCAGCCGCTCTTTATCTTCCCACAAAGCCTTGGCAAAGTCGGTGCGCACAAGGCCCGGCGCGATGGCATTGACGCGGATGTTGTCCGGCCCCAGTTCAGTCGCGAGGCTGCGCACCAGCGACGCCTCTGCGGCCTTGCTCATCCCGTAGATGGCCAGCCCTTCGGAGGATTGGGCGCCTGCAATCGAGGTGATCAGCATGATCACGCCATCGCCCTTTTTCCGCATGCCGGGGACAAATGCCTTGCACAGGATCAGGTTCGATTTGATGTTGGTGTTGATGATCTTGTCGACGGCCTCCATCGGGGCCTCAAGCGCGGGGCCGTAATGCGGATTGGCCGCTGCGTTGCCAACAAAGATGTCGACGGTGCCAAACTGCGCCAGGCAGTTTTCGGCCAGTTCCCGCACTTCGGCTTCTTTCGAGATGTTGTATGGAACCGCTGCGGCTTTCCCGCCGGCGGCTATGATTTCGTCAACAACGGCCTGGCACCGCTCTGGCGTCCGGCTGTTGATCAGAACGGTTGCGCCCGCCTCGGCCATGCGCAGGGCAATCGCGCGTCCGATCCCGCGCGATGCACCGGTAACAAGGGCTGTTTTTCCTGCGAGGCTGAACAAGTCCATGGCGATCTCCTTTGCTGATACTGTAACGCGCGGGCGCACCAGTTTTGAAGAGCAATTTTCTCTTTGGGAAAAAAAATTCTTGTGCTACGAGAATTGGGGTCAGTCGAATGAGGCAGGTATGAAACAACCGAATGTCGAAGGTCGCACCATTGTCGTAACGGGCGGCGCGCGCGGTGTCGGGCGGGCAATCTCTATTGCCTTGGGCGCCCGAGGGGCCAATGTTGTTGTGAATGACATCGGCGCCGAACTGGACGGGGCAGGGCGCACATCCGGACCCGCAGAAGAGACAGCAGCCGAGATCCGCAAACTGGGCGGACAGGCTATTGTCAACACTGGCAGCGTGGCTGAACCGGATGAGGCGCAGGGGATGATCCGCGACGCGGTTGCGGCGTTCGGGCGCGTCGACGGGGTGGTCAACAATGCGGGCATCCTCCGCGATGGCTTCTTTCACAAGATGTCGTATGAATCGTTCAAGGCGGTGATCGACGTGCATCTGATGGGCACGTTCAATGTCTCGCGCAGTGCCGCCGGGTTCTTCCGCGATCAAAAAGGCGGGGCACTGGTGCATATGACATCAACGACGGGGCTGATCGGTAATCTGGGGCAGGCCAATTATGCCGCCGCCAAACTGGGCATCGTGGCCCTGTCCAAAAGCATCGCGCTGGACATGCAGCGCTACAACGTGCGGTCCAACTGCATCGCGCCTTTTGCCTGGTCACGGATGTTTTCGAATTTACCGTCTGAAACTCCGGAACAGCAAAAACGCATCGAGCGGATGAAAAAGATGACACCCGAGTCGGTGGCCCCGCTGGCGGTTTACCTGCTTAGCGATGCGGCGCATGAGATCTCAGGGCAGATCTTTGGTGTGCGCGCGAATGAGGTCTATCTCTTCCACCCGACAGGGCTGGAACGCAGTGTGCATACAGCAGACGGCTGGACGCCCGAAACCATTGCGGATCACGCAATGCCAAGCCTGTCGTCCAGCTTTGCGTCGCTCAACACTTCGCCAGAGTTCTTCAGCTGGGATCCGGTCTAATGGCACAACCGCACCCGAATTACCCGCATCTCTTCTCGCCGCTTGAAATCGGTAAGCTGACGGTCAAGAACCGCGCGTTTTCAGCCGGTCATGCCACCCGGCTGATTGAACCGGATGGGACCGTGGGCGACCGCCTGCTGGCCTATCATCGCGCCCGGGCCGAGGCCGATATCGGGATGATCATCACCGAGGTGAACGTGATCCACCCGACCTATGCGCCGGCGAACCGGCTGTCGACGATGTCGGACGATTGTATTCCCGGGCTGAAAGCGCTGGCCGACATGGGGCGCCAGTATGACTGTCGCATGGTCGGCCAGCTGTTTCACCCCGGTCGAGTTGCGGGTGTTTCGGTCGACGGGTCGATCATGCCCACCTTTGGCCCGTCCGAAGTGCCTGACGAGGTCTACAAGAACATCCCCAGCCCCCTGCGCACCGACGCGGTGTATGAGCTGATCCAGTCCTATGTGGATGGGGCCGTACGCATGGCCGAGGCCGATCTGGACGGGATCGAGATCGTGTCCAGCATGGGCTATTTGCCGTCGCAGTTTCTGAACCCGCGCCTGAATCACCGGGAGGATGAATTTGGCGGCTCGTTCGAGGCGCGGCTGAAATTCCTGCGCGATATTCTGCAACAGATCCGCGCCAAGATTGGCCCGGAAAAACTGCTTGGTATTCGCATCTCGGCAGATGAAATGGATGACGAGGGGCTGAAACCCGGTGAGACCGCGCAGGCGCTTCAGCTGCTCGAAGCGGATGGGGATCTGGACTATTTCAACATCATTGCCGCGACCACCGCGAGCTATGCGGGCTGGATGCATATCATCCCGCATATGGTGCATGAAAACGCCTATTTGGCGCCTATGGCGGAGGATGTGAAAAAGCATGTCTCACTGCCCGTGTTCATCGCGGGGCGGATTAACCAGCCGCAGGATGCAGAACGGGTTCTGGCAGATGGCCAGGCCGATATGGTGGGGCTGGTCCGTGCGCATATCGCAGACCCGCAATTCACCAGAAAGGCGCGGCAAGGGCGGCCCGATGATATCCGCGCCTGCATCGCCTGTAACCAGGCTTGCATCGGACATGGGCTGAAAGGGCATTCGATTTCCTGCATTCAGCACCCGGAAACCGGGCGTGAACTGGCGTATTACGACAAGCCCAAAACGGATCACCCCAAGCGCGTTCTGGTGATCGGTGGTGGCCCCGGCGGCATGAAGGCAGCCGCGGTCGCAGCAGAACGCGGGCACAACGTCACCCTGCTGGAACGCGACAAGAGGCTGGGCGGACAGGTGAACCTGGCGCAACTTTTGCCGAAACGGGCCGAGTTCGGCGGGTTGACCACCAATCTGGCGCGCGAACTGGACCTGAATGGCGTGGATGTCCGCACCTCGACCGCCGCAGATGTGGCAATGGTGCAGGATCTGACCCCGGATGAGGTGATCGTGGCCACCGGCGCTTCCTCAAACCTGCCGCAGCTGGAACATCTGTCAGAGACGGCCACGGTTCTGGACAGCTGGTCGGTTATCAGCGGGCAGGCCAATGTCGGCAAATCCGTGGTGATCTGGGACTGGCGCTCGGACTGGGTCGGGCTGGGGCTGGCGCAGCTGTTGGCCGAAAGCGGCTGCCACGTGCGGCTGGCGGTGAATGGTATTGTGGCCGGGGAGCGTATCCCCTCGATGGTGCGTGATCACTGGATGGGTGAGCTGCACAAGCTGGATGTCGAGGTCGTTCCCTATGTCCGCCTGTTCGGGGCCGATGAAGACACGGTCTATTTCCAGCATGTCACCAGCAATCAGTCGGTCATCATGGAAGGTGTCGACACGCTGGTTTCACATCACGCGCCGCGCCGCAATGCGTCGTTGGCAGACGATCTGCTGGCGGCAGGGTTCACACCAAAGATCATCGGGGACTGTCTTGCGCCGCGCACTGCGGAAGAGGCCGTTCTGGAAGGGCTTCGGGCCGGTTTCGAAATCTGAACAGAAGAGCACAGCCATGTACATGCGGATCAACTACTTCACCCTGAAACCCGGCACGCTCGATGCGATCAAGGCAGAGGCTGAAAATTTCCTTCGGGTGAATGATCCCGAGGAAACGGGCTTGCTCTATATCTTGGACACCTTTGTCGATGACGGTTCGGAATCCGTTGGGATCACGATCTGGAAAGACAAAGAGAAGTTTGAGGCCAGCAGCCGGCGCTGGCAGTCTGTGATGGACGGGATGGCCCATTTGATGGAGGGGCAACCGCGCCGCGTTGAACAAGAGCTTACGGTGCATAACCTGCCGATGGTACCGCCGAACCGGTGAGCCTGTCTGACATCAGCACCTGCGGGGCTGATCGAGGGAATTGCAAGCGCGTCAAGTGTCCGACGCAAGTCGCGCAAGCAGCCTTCGGCCGGACCGAAGACCCCATTGTGCTGGAGGGTTCAAGCTGTCCCTCTCTCATGTATGTAAACATGCACCGAGGGCGGCACAAATGCGCGACCGGTCCATTGTCGTCTGCCAGGACGTGTTCCAGTAACTTTCGGAAGTCAAAGCAAAATCTGTCTGCTTTGCGTGTTCCCCAAGTGAGACGTGATTGATTGGCCTGGAGTTTTCAGTTTTCAACTGGAGCTATGAGCGCCAATGGTTTGCACGGGGGAATGAGGTCAAAAACCGCAATCCCAGTTGTCAGGATCATTATCCTTTGGGTTTAACACCTGCTGCGGGTGTGGCGAAGGAACTGCAGAAAACACCGTTGCAATGAGCGCCTCTGTTGCGGTTTCAATTGACAACTTTCCCTGGCTCACCTGTTCCAAAATTCGGTCGGCATCCGCTTCGGACAGGGAGGACAGCCGGTTGCGGACTATGGCCTCGGCGCGCCGGCACAACAGTCCCTTCAGCCGCCGCCGTCGGTATTGTTCCTGTGATACTTTCTTTGCGTCTTCGATCCTGGCAGATATGGCATCGGACAGCTCGCAAATCCCTTCGGCGCGGTCTGCCGAAGTGGAAAGGATCGGTATATTGCGCCGCTCCGCCTTGCGAAGTTGCAGCATCGATTGAAGCTGGCGAACGGTGCGATCTGCATGGGGCAGGTCGCATTTGTTCACGACAAGAATATCGGCAATCTCCAGAATACCGGCCTTGATGGCCTGAACATCATCGCCAAGACCCGGCGCATTCAGCACAACATTTACGTCCGCGATTTCGGCGATTTCGGTTTCGGACTGACCTGCCCCAACGGTCTCCAGGACGATGACCTGCCAGCCCGCCGCATCCACGGCATCAAGGATGGCCGGGATGGATGATGCCAGCCCTCCGAGGTGACCGCGCGACGCGACAGAGCGGATAAAGACACCTGCGTCCGCGCTGTGTTCTCCCATCCGGGTGCGATCCCCCAGCACCGCACCGCCCGTGAGCGGGCTGGAAGGATCAACCGCAAGAACCGCGACCCTATGGCCGCGCCGACGGAGTTCAGCCACATAGGCATTGATCAGGGTTGATTTACCCGCACCCGGCGGCCCCGTGAAAGCCACCACACGCGCCGAGCCGGTGTGATTGCGAAGGCGGTTCGTCAGAACCTCACTGTCAGCTCCCCCTGCTTCCAGGAGTGAAATCGCCCGGGCCAATACGGCCACATCACCATCCAAAAGCCGTTGGAATGCGCTCGCCTTTGCTTTTGTTGCGGGTTCTGTCAGCATGGGATCAGGCAACCACCAACGGATGGCCAAACCCAAGTTCTTCTCTGAGTGTGCCAATGATTTCGCCGTGCGTGACACCTGCGCTGGCGGCATCGACAACTTTTTCGAAGACATTCAGATCTTCGTTGTTCGAGGCACGGCGCAGGTCATCAATCGCTTTTTCGACGTCTTGTTGGCTGCGCTCTGTCTTGAAGGTTTTGAACGCCTCCACATGAGCCTTCATCGCATCCGCATCGGGCCGGTATGGCAGAGGTTGGCTTACACCGTCGTCATCTTCGCGGTAACAATTGACGCCAACTACCTTCTCGACGCCAGTCTCGATCTTTTCTTGCGCGGCGAGTGCGGATTGACCGATCATGGTCTGAACCAGCCCCGATCCGACCGCCGCATACATGCCTCCAGCGGCTTCGATCTGATCCATGACCTTCAGAATATCCTCTTCCATCTGATTGGTCAGAGTTTCAATATAGTAAGAGCCGCCCAACGGATCGATAACATCGCAGAGATGCGCCTCTTCGCGCAGAATGTTCTGCGTGGCCACCGCGATGCGTGCGGTTTCTTCTGTCGGGCAGGTGATTGCTTCATCGTAGGCGTCGGTGTGCATTGACTGCAGACCTGAGAATATGCCCGCGGTGGCCTGTACCGCGACTCTGGCGATATTGTTGAGGGGCTGTTGTGCGGTCAGATCGACACCGGAGGTCTGGCCATGGAACTTGAACCTCCACGATCTCGGGTCTTTCGCGCCAAGTCGATCCTTTGCAATCCGGGCCCAGATGCGCCGACCGGCCCGGAACTTGGCGATCTCTTCAAAGAATGAAATCGAGATGTCGAAGAAGAAGGTGAAGCGGGGCAGGATCGCATCTGGCTCCATGCCCTTGGCCATGCAGTCCTCGGCATATTGGATCGCCGTCGACAGGGCAAAACCCATGGTTTCGGCAGGGGTTGCCCCGGCCTGCTGCATGTGTTGTCCGACGACGGATACCGGGTTCCAGTTCGGCACGTGCTCACGGCAGAAAGCGACGTGATCAACAAGGACACGCCGTGATCCGGGTTGGGAAAGCCGGTAGAACATATGGTTGGCAACATAATGCGATATGTAATCAGACTGATTTGAGGTGCCGGTGATCTTGGTCCACGGCACACCGCGCCGTTTCGCAACGCCCAACAGAAAGGCGAAAAGAGTGAAGGGCGACGGGTCGTTCATCGCGGTAGAAATCTCGCCGAGCGGTACGTGATCCAGCGCCTGGTCCATATGGTCGACGGTGTTAACGACCGTGCCGCACGTGCCAAGTAGGGAGAGCGGCGCTTCGCCGCAATCAATTCCCCGAAAGCCCGAATTGCAGGGCAACAGGCTGATCGCCGATGCCCCCAGATCGAGGATTTTGCGCACGCGTTCGTTGTAGTCAGCTGGCGTACCTAGACCAATCAACTGACGTTGGGTCCAGGTGCGTCCCCGGTGCATGGTCGGATAAATGCCACGGGTATAGGGCGACTGCCCCGGAAAGCCGAGATCGGCCATGTGCTGGTCCGACGACCAGTCCTTTGGCGTATAGATCGGCGCTATTTCGATGCCAGAGCGGTTTGTGATCTTCCGGTTTTGCCCGATCTGCGCGGCGTAGTCTTTGCGCCAGTCTGCTTCTGCGGTTTCAAACCCCGGCAATGTCAGCTGTTTTTCTTCACCCTGAGGTGACTTGAGTTTTGCCAGGGTCATACTGCAAATTCCCCCGATGTAAGTTTGGTCTTGCGGCCGTCCGTGCCCAGCTTTGCGACCTGACTGACGATGTCTTCACGCGACGCGCCCGGGCCAAAGATCAGGGCGACGCCCGCATCCCTAAGGGCCTGGCATTCGATTTCGGGCACGATGCCGCCAACGACGACGCCGACATGACCAAGGTCTGCCGCGCGGAGGGCTTCCATAAGGTCAGGGATGATCAGATGGTCAGTGGCAAGACTGGATATGCCAATCACATCGACATCTTCCTGAACCGCGAGGGAAACGACAGCGCCCACTTGCTGCCAGGGCGGTGTATAGATCACCTCCATCCCGGCATCCCGTAGATATGCAGCCACCACGCGGCTGCCACGGTCGTGGCCATCAAAGCCGATCTTGGTCACCAGAACACGTAGCTGTTCAGCTTGCATGGCTGTCTCCCTTTTCGGATGTTTTTTCTGCGGTTTGGTCTGTCGCGATGGACTCGACCAGGAAACCGGTAAAGGCCTCACCGACTTCGGCGGGTGTCAGCTCACCCTTGGGGTCAAACCAGAATTGCGTATGATTGAGCGCCCCAAGAACCATCAGCCGGAGCAGAGAGCGGTTGACCGAGGCGTTGACGGGCAGGTCTTCGATGAGCCTCTGAAAGCACGCCTCGTATTTTGCCCGCATTTCCGTCAGTGCTCCCAGTTGATCAGGGATATGTTCGGGCAAGACACGATTGATCACGCGCATATAGTGACTGTCCTGCGTAATCGCCTCGACATGGGTCGATATCGCGATGCTCAGGCGTTCCCATGGGTGATTGGTCCGCGAGACGGCCGCTTCAAAGGCCGCGACGATCTGCGCAACGCCGGTGTCGTAAACGGCAAGCAGCAATTCCTCCTTGGAGGCGTAGTGATAATAGACCGAGCCAGGCAGCATTCCTGAGGCTTTGGCAATGTCGCGTATGGTTGTGCTGCGAAATCCCTGCGTGGCAAACAGCTCCGCTGCCGCGTCAAGCAGCAAGTCGTTTCGATTGTTTGACCTTTGCAAATTAGATTTCATTGCGCTCTTGTCCTGTGTCGATCTCTTAGAAAAACAAGTGTTTGTTTAACGGGGCGCCAACCTTGAGTCAAGTGATGAGGTTTTCAGCGGCACTGATGCAGGAATCCGTATCTGACCGCATCGTCGAGGAAGAGGATCAGCCTATCCCAGTATTTGATGATGTATTTCAGGGTCTCTCCGGTTGGCGATTTGGCCGAGATGCGGGCACGGCTTTGGGCCAGCCAAAGCGCGAATGCGTCGATGATGGATTTTGAGCGCTCTTGCTGTGCAGCGAGCTGTTGGTCGGCAGACAGGCTGCGCAGGTCATTTTCGATGCGGTAGAGTACTTGGATTTGTGCCAAGCCTTCCTGCGCGATTGGGGCCGCGCCGGATTGGGCGACGTCATGCAGTTTGCGGCGGGCAGGCTGCGTGCCTGCGCTTCGTTAGACAGGGTAGCGGTCCAGTGTCCAATCTGCCGTGCAAAAGTGATTCGGATTCTCCGAAAGCCGTCCACGGCTGTTCGGGTGCCGGACAGGAAAGCGGCAAACTGCAATTCATTTGCGTCGAGCCGCTCTGCCTGTCAGGCTGAGAGGTTGGCAAGGCGATACCGATTGCCCCTACGTTAACCAGCGCTCTGCAACGCCATTGAAACAAACATTCTGCAACTTCTGCGCTGGCGCAATTCTATTACCAGCCGGATTGCATCTGAGATGTTAAGGCTTTGCCGGAAAAGGGTTTGATTGCCGGTTCTCCCGACTGGCGGCTGTGCGGGCAGAGTGAAGATGCCCATCGTTTTTGGGCCAAAAATTATGACCATATTTTCGTGGTGAATAACGTATTTCGGATGGAAATTTGAGCGAATAGACTGCCTTTCCTATCTCGTTCGGCCAAGTGCACAGGCGTGTGCAGAACTAGCAACTTGGACTGAAGGCTAAACCTCATGACAACGACTGAAGAACTCCTCTACGCCGAAGCTGGTGAAGAAGCCGTACTGGCCGCGGAATATGATTACATTGCCGATGTCATGGCCGAAGTTCTGGCGGACCTCAATCTGGCGGTGTCGGAAAACGCAGCTGCGCTGCGGGAGATCCTGCGGTCCAGTTTCAGCAAGGTCGCCGGAGACCAGGCCGCGGAAGACACGCTGTTCAACAAGTTTGCTAATATCGATGATGACCTGATGCCGGAAGGGCTGGCGATCTTGCCGGAGCACAGCCTGGGCGGTGCGCATGCGGCCTATTCGGCAAACGCGGGCGGCACCATTTTGCTGACTTATGATGCCATCACTGGCGGCCGCGCATTTATAAAGTATCTGCTGGCGGAAGAGTTGGCCCATCATTTTGATGCGCTTCTGGGGGATGGCGACAGCAGCGGTGATGAAGGGGCGAAATTCGCTGCTGCGCTTTATCCGGATATTGCTGAGGCGTTTGAAATTGATATCGCGGCGGAAGCGGCGGATGAGGATGCCGGCGTCTTTGAAATGGGCGGCGAAGGGTTTGATATCGAGTTTGCCGGCGCCGAGGGCACCAGTAGCGGAGCACTGAAAAAGAACAAAAGCAAGAGCCTGGCGGATGGCCTGAATGACATCCGCAACGATCTGGCGACACCAGGTGAGTTTGCGTGGAAATTGCGCAGGGCTGCAAGCCAGGATGCTGCAGGCCTGCTGGATGTAAATCAGGGAGATGCGACGGCAATGAATGCGGATGGGTTCGATTTCGTGAACCTGATCCGGCTGCGTAAGCCGGAGTCTTCCAAGGCCGCCTTTCTCAAATCCGCAACCCCGCTGGTTCAATCCGGCACCACCGGTACATCCGTTGACCCGGATGCGCGGCCTAGCCTGAAAACCAGCTTTCTTGGCGCTGCGAAGCGGGTCAAGGAAAGCGCCTCCAGCACAGGATCGCTGGTGAAGAAAAAGGTGGGTAAGCTGAAAACGCGAATCCTTGAGAGCCGTAGCGGGTCGTCGGTGGATGAAACGCCGCTGGTAGATGCCTCCGATGGCGACATTGAGGATCTGGCCGGGCTGAAAAGCCGGATTGCACAGTTCAACAGCAGTGAGACCCGCACCAAGCCTTTTGATTACTTCTTTGAAAAAGTTGTGAAGCCGAATCGTGATCCAGCACTTGGTGAGCTGACTGAGGCACAGAAGGTGGAGATCCTGAGGAAAATTCCAACAACGATGCCGGATGGTGTCGGGACTACCACTTTTGCTTTCCAGTCCGAGCGTAATCACGGGATTAGCGCCAAGGGGGTCGTCGGGGGCGGATTCAAGACCGGGGCCAGCGTAGATTCCGAAACGACTTCTGTCTTTACCATCACTGCCAAGGATGGCGTTTTTTCGGTAGATCTGGTGATCGCCAGCGGCCGGTCCTTCAAGCTGCGGGCCGACTATGGGGCAGGGGTAGATGTGGCCTATACGCAGCCGACACTGGACGTGAAGCTGTTCAATTACCAGAAGACGGCCACCTGGTCCTCAGAGAACCTGGATTTGGGCGCAGTGCAGTATCTGATCGAGAAGCTGTACACCGGCACGCTGGACGCCATTGATTTCCAGACCTACACCCGCGAGATCAAGAAGAAGGGTGAGGTTGCGGCTGGCGTTTCCAGCGGGGTCGCTGATACCACGGGGGCTGGTTCGGAGAATGTTGGAGCCGCGGACGCGACCTCCACCGGCTCGATCACGATCTCGACACCGGGCAACAAGGAAGTCACCAAGGTCGACATCGACAAGCTGCTGCTGAGCGACCCGAACGCAGTATCTAAGCGGGCGGCGCTGACTTCAGGCGGTGTAACCCTAGGCTGGACGCCTGTGTCTGGCGGCGCAAGTCTGCGGGCGGATGACGCGCGGCCTGACAATGTTGCCGGCTCGGCGGCACAAAGCTACACCACCGAAGAGGCCCGGCTGGGCCAGGCGAAGATCGCTGAGGGAGGGCAGTTCGAGATCCCCTTCTCGCTGCACAAGGACTCGATTGTCGGGATTGGCAAGGAACTACTGGGGTTGAAGAACGGGCTGCAGAAGCTGTTCGGCCGGGACGTCTTCTACGAATGGCAGGCGCAGGCACGGCGGCTGTCCAGCGCAGCGGGCGAGGCCTTTGGTAACGACAAATCGAAAAAATTCGTTGTGAGTTTCAAGATCCGCGATGATGCCGCCGAAGCGTTGTACAAGAAGCATCTTGTGTGGGACAAAAATTATCGAATAATCGGGTTCGACAATACGGAGTTCCAGAAGGACGTTCTGAAGATCCTGAAAAACCCGACCAAGTCAAAGAACGCTAATCAGCTGACTTTTGATGTTTCGGTAAAATCGGAGCTCCCCGATATCGAGAAAGTCTCGGGCGGGTTTGTGGTCAAGGCAGGCGGTTCGGCAGGCTATACTGCAGGCCAGACGCTGGAAATCCAGAAGAACCTGACCTTTTACAAGGCGCCGCCGAGCCAGGCTGGGACCAGCCGCGTGCGGGCCCGGGCGGGGGAGGACCAGCTGTATATCCTGGGTGATGACGGCAGCGACATCGAGCGCCTGCTGAACTGGGATGCGCTGTCGGGCGAAGTGTCTGCCGGATTTTCCCGGATGGTGGACAGCAAGGCGCCGACGGGTCAGTTCACAACCGAAGTCCGTCACGCACCGCAATCGCTCTATATCGGGGTCGGTACGGACGGCAAGCCTTGCGGCCAGTGCGTGGGGCTTTCGCTGGGCTATCTCTACAGCCTGTCGCAATCCGATAGCGTCAAGCAGAAATTCCTGGACGGCGTGTTCACCCACTCAAGGATTGTGGACAACAGTGGCAGTTCCATCCGCGAAGACGTAGAGAGCGTTGGTTTCCAGAGCCTGGTCCGCCGCCTGAGTGCATTCGGCAACTCCGGCGATGCGGCGCAGTCCGTTCTGAGCGGCCAGGGCAGCCTGACCCTGGATCAGGTGATGTCGCGGCTGCAGGCGTCCTCGGGGGATGCGTTTTATGAGCTGCACACTGGCAACCATGCCTTTGCCGTGGCCAAGAAGGTTTCCGGCGGCACGGCCAGCTATCATTTCTACGAGACCAATGCCGCCGAGGTGAAACTGTCCTCTGCGTCAGAGGCAGGAACAGCCGGGGCGCTGAAGTCGATCATCGAGAGCCATCTGTTGCAGAAAAGCAGCGGCGGGCATTGGGAAGGCAGCCTGGCGTCCTACTATGATACTCAGAAGAATTCCGCAGGCAGCCTGGTGTTTGACACCTATCAGTTCGACCCTGCAAAAGTGGCCGGGAAAGAGGCTTTCACCGATCTTGACGGTTTGCTGGAAGGCGACGGTTTCGTAACCGAGCGGCAGCGGCTGGCCAAACTGGGCGATGTCAGCCTGAACGGCAAAGCTGTTTCGGCGCTGGCACTGTATGATGCGGGCACGTCGGTGCATGGGCTCAAAGTGTCCAACAACGTGTTCAACGAACTGTCAAGCGGTGGCGCGATGCTGTCTGATCTGCGCTTTGACGTTCGCGGCCTCGAAGGGGTTCTGACCAGTGACCTGGCGGATGCGGAGAAGGTCAAGATCGCAGTGATCCTGAAGCAGCGGCTGGAGGCGGAAAGCGGCGATCTCTCCAAAGTGTTCAGCACTGGGTCGCTCGAGGAAAGCACTATCGGGTCCACCAATCTGGCGCAGTCGCTGGCAGATGTGATCACCTCCAAGATCACCGGCGCCTATCAGGCCGCACCGGACTTCCATCAGGCGGTAGAGACTACAACGAGCCAGAGCAGGAACCTGCGCAAGTCGCAGGAGCTGCAGGCAAAGTTCGGGTTGTCCATTGAGGACACTGCCTCGGTTCTGCGGGTTGCGGAACTGTCCAAGCAGTTGACCGGCTACAGCGAACAGGACTTCCAGGCACTCAGAACCAAGCACCGCGGTGCGTCGGACCTTCAACTGCTGGAGATTGCGGCAACGGATCAGCTGCGCCGCAGCGTGCGCGGGCTGGATGACGGAACCGCGCTTGTGGACATGGCAGATTGGACCCGGTCCGACGCGATGAGCTATCTTAACGACAAGGGCGTGTTCCGGGCCGGGCCTTATGCGGATCCCCTGGATGTGGACGCCGTCCGCAAGATCGTCAACAGCGGCACCTACCGGGACCGGCTGGAGCTGGTCAGCGCGCTGACCAAGATTGATCCTGAGCTGTACCGGGGGATCGAGGACAAGCTGCGCCAGGACACGGATCTGGAAACCCAGAAGCTGGGCCAGTCGCTGCGCCGAAATTTCCGCCCGACACGTGCGCAGAAGGCACTGAACGGGGCGAATATCAGCTTTACTACCCTGACGACATTGAACTCCGTACGTTCCGTAATCACCGATTGGAACAACCTGAACACCACCCAGAAAGCGCTGACGGTAACAGAGCTGGCCGGCGGCGTGGCGCTGCCGACGGTGGTCAGCAAAGGGATCAGCATCGGCTTCAAGCTGGCAGGCAAGGCGCTGGGAGCCGTAGGCAAGGCTGTCAAGGCTGGGGCGCTTGACCTGGTTCTGGCACCGATCACCCTGACGTCCATCGGCCAGGAATGGAAAGAATTCTGGAACAACAACGGCGACACCGGAAGCATCGAATACAAGTCCCTGGTCTCCAGCACCGTGATCACCACGGTATCGCTGGCCGCCAGTGTCGCGCTGACCGGCGTCTCGATTGCGGCGGCAGTCTCGGCATCCGCAGCAGGCACAACGGTTGCGGCTGCTGCGGCAGCCGGGTCGCTGCTTGCCACGGTCGCCTCCGCTGCCGGTCCCATCGGCCTGGCTATCGGGGCCGCAGCATTCCTCATCCAAGGCATCGTTCAAGGTGCGCTGCAGATTGAAGAATACGGTGACTATTTCGAAAACACCGCTGACAAGGTGCATCAGTTCTTTGCGGCCTGGGTCGGGGTGGAAACCCGTGGGTTCAAGGAAGCCAAGGCCCGCAAGCAGGGCGAGGAAGCGGCAGCCGACACCGAAACCAGCCTGCTGGATGGCTGGAATGAAACCAAAGCCTATCTGTCTGACATCTTTGCCAAGAGCGGCCACAAGGACCTGAATGTCCGGAACCGCAGCTTCAATGTGAACTATAGCATTGTCGATTACGACGGTGACAATGACGGCGACAAGGATGAGGTCGGCTATCTGCTGCAGCAGGAAGAGCCGGTTTATGGCAACCTGGAGCGGATTACCACGCATCTGATCGCCACCGGCACCACGGTGTGGGCGGAGCTGGGCCGCAAGGCAGGCGAGTCGATCACCGGCGATCTGAACAAGAAAAATCTCTTCAATCTGGACGACACCACCGAGCTGGCCCGGCTGACCGGCGGCGATTTGGCAGATGTCTACAACATGTCTTCAAAGGCTGAGGCAGGCCATCTGGACGGCGGCGCCGGAACCGATACGCTGATCCTGGATGCGGACAGGCGTTCAGCGGAAATCGATCTCAGATCAGGCACCGGACGGATCGTGCATACGGACCCGATCAACTTCAACTTGTCGAGCATTGAAAACATCTCGGTTGTGAATGCGCACAGCTTCACCAAAGTTTATGGCGATGATGGCGACAACCTGCTGGATGTGCGCGGCTATGATTTTGCCAGCGGCTATGAGGTGCATGGCGGCGGTGGTGCCAACACGATTGTCGTCAACAGCGGCATTGTCATTCATAGCACCAGTGACGACACCTTCCTGTGGAGCGCGGGCGCATCCGGCCATATCTGGCTGGACAAGAACGACGGCCCGCAGGCCGCGCTGATCGAACTGCCAGACAACTACGACCGCTATACGCTGGATACCTCGGCCAACGCGCTGGCGCTGCGTGGGCCGAACGGAGAGACCCTGCAGATCGGGGACATCTTTGAAAGCAACGGCGTGGTGCGCAAGAACAAGATCTTGCAGTTCCGCGACAAGAGCGGTGCCAATTTCTCGCTGACGCTGGAGAACGCCTATCGAGCTGACGGCAGCCGTGTGTACCCAGTATCGCTGGAGCGGGTGTCCAAGTCCTTTGTGTTCCAGAAAAAGGAGGCTGGCGGCAACGATATTACCCGTCTGGTCGGCGATCAGGCTGTATCGACCTACCGTTTGAACAAAGGTGCGGGCGCGTTCCGTCTGGAGCCCCGCACGCAGCGGATGATGTCAGTCGTCCTGAATGTCGATTACGACAAGGTCGATTATTCCTATACTGAAGACGGCCAGCTGAACCTGCAGTATTTTGCGTCCGACGACACCATTGAGGTGTTCATCCCGGATTATCAGGCCCATGCAGGTCAAATAACGGTTTACGCGAACAAACCAGGTGAGGAATCTGCGGTTCCGGCGCTGCTGGAGCTGCCGCTGGAAGGCAGCGGGCGGCTGAGCGTGGACAATCTGGCAGGCGGAACGTCGGAGGCGGAGGCCGCCGTGTCCGGCCTGCGCTCGATAACATCGGTGAAGGCAGGTGACACGGTTGACCTGAGCGCTGATGGAGTGCAAGGCCGCTATGTCGCACAGGCGGATGCGGTCGCCGGGCTGTCGGTGTCAATCGCCGCGCTGTCGCAGCTGTCCTACTTGCGCATGGGGGACGACCTGCTGGTCTATGACGAGAGCCGGCTGGATCCCGCGCTGGGGCTTGAGGCGCAGCAGTCGCTGCTGATCGAAGGCTATTATGCGGCTTCAACAGCGCCGGGGCTGACGGTGAACGGGCAGTCCGTGACGGCGCAGGCCATTGCCGCGGAAACAGACAGCTATCTGGGCAGCAGCGGCGACGATCAGATGTCCGGGGCCGGTTACACCGAGATGGCCGGGGCGGCCGGCAGCGATACCTATGCCGTGGACCTGTCCGGCAGCAAATCCTATGTCATCGATAACACCGATGGCGCCCTGACTTATGACATGCTGCAACTGGATGGCGTTGTCTCTGGAGATATGCGCGACGTTGTGCTCACTCATCAGGGTGGCGATCTGATCCTGTCCTATCAGAACAGCCAAGTGACGCTGAAGAACTTCAACCGGGAAACCGAAGCGCGGCACCTGCGGGTTCGCCTGGGTGTGTCAGGGTTCAACTACGGACTGCCTGCATTGGTGGCCGGAGAGACCAATTTCTATGAGCTGGATGCCCGGCACCACCAGCGCATCCAGCTGATGGACAACGGCAAGCCGCATTTCTTTGATTTGCCGCTGGAGCCGCATTTCGCCTTTGGCAGCAATCAGAGCTATGCCTATGTTGAACTGGACACGGATGTGGCCACCTATGCGAAAGAAGTGATCGGCCTGGACCTGAAGCTGACCTCTGCGGACGGTGCCCAGTCGCTCTACTTCAAGAACTATTACCTGGAGCCGGATCTGATCAGCTTTGCCTGGCGCAGCAGCGCCGCGGCAAAGCATGGCGATACCTACAATCACGACGTGCAGCTTCCGGACGCAGACCCGCAGTATCAGACCTATCTGGATGCCGGCATCGCCCGCAAGGACGTGGTCCATTATGCCAATGCCGGCCTGACGGCAGCAGAGGCGCAAATGGTGGAGGCTTTCAACGCAGAGAATACTCTGGTTCAGGCGCCCAAGACTGCGTTCGGCTGGCAGCAGCTGGAAGACAAGGAATTTGCCTACCTGTCGCAGGAGAGCAAAAGCCAGTTCGATACCAAGGTCACGATCTTCGACCAGACCAGCTGGGGCAGCAAGCCGGGCATCCGGATCGAGGTCAACCGCGAGGGCGACCTGGAATTGCACCTGCGCGAATGGAGCGGCGACATCCGCCAGTTCCAGACATCGCCCGGCTCGGCGCATCTGAAGTCTTTCAATGCGGGGCAGATCCTTGTTGCCATGGACCCGGCCACCCGCCGTCTGAGGATTGCCCATGACACAGAAGGGATGCTGTTCCAGACAGAGCTGCCTTCCATCGCGATGGAGGCGTTCCGCGATGGTTTGGAGCATACGCAGGCTGAGGAGTTTCACCCGGAGTTCGACGGCACGATCTACTTTGGTGACACAGCCTATGAGCTGGCTGGCGACCGGCGGCCTTCGGGGGCCGGGTTCGAATACCTGGATCAGTCGCTGACTGCTGCCGAAGCCAAGGTGCTGCTGCGCGGCCAGAAGCTGCAGGGTGATCTGAGCAGCCTGATTGACCCGCTGGTGGATGACTTCGGCTTCCAGACCAAGCCGGCGCTGGCCAACGCAATTGCCTATCTCAAGGCCGGGCTGGACGATGCCGAAGTGATCAAGCAGTTCAATGATGAGCTGCTGGGTCAGGGAACTTCTGACGTTCGTGAAAAGGTCCGGCCGGAGGCATTCGATCTGGCCTTTGTCAACCAGTTGCGGGATGTCGGAGCGAGCGCCGAATTCGTGCTGGCGGCAATTGATGCTGGATTGAATGCCGTTCAGGGCGAGCAGTACCTGCGCGAAGACGTGCTGCCGCAGGACGTGAAGACGGTCCGGGATCTGATCAACAGTTCAGCAACCAGCCAGGACGCGGCGCTGATCGAGAAAGCCCTGTTTATTGCAGGCTATCAGCGGTCGGCCGCCCGGGAAGTTGCAGCGGTGATGGCAGAAAAGGGCCTGAGCGATCATGCAGGCATCGACGCCTATTTCAGGATTGGCGTTACCAGCGCGGATGCCATCAAGCGCTTCATTGATGCAGGTGTTTCGGCTGCGGATATCGTGTCTGGCGATGAAAATTTTGCCAAATATGAGGCCGGCGACCGCAGCGGGCTGATCCAGGTGTCAGTCAGCGACTCGCTGACCACCTTCTCGACGGTTCGCAGCTACTGGGCAAACCGGGATCTGGACGACGGCAATATCAAGGCCGGCGAAATTCTGGAAAGCGAAGCAGCCAGTTCGCTGGCGGTGCCGCACTCCGGCACGGCGGACATCGGTGTGTCGGAAACGGACACCACCGCCTGGGGCAGCCGGTCCAACCCGTCCAACATCGTTGACGGCTGGCAGCTGAACCGGGATGCAACGGCCTGGACCACGGGTGAGGATGATGTTGACATGGACGGCAACGCCTGGATCCGGTTCGACCTGGCAGACAAGGTCATCCTGACCAGCCTGACCATCGACAGCGACCTGTCCAGCAGGGCCTATGACGACGATGAACAGGTGGCTGCGGATGCCGCGATCAACTTGCTGCGCAGCCAGAATGCGGCGGATTCGGCAAGCCAGTTCAAGATCCAGGCACTGGATCATACCGGCACCTGGCAGGATGTCTCGGATGTCTATGACTGGGAGCCCGCAGGCAACAGCAGCGACACTGTGCAGATCCGGACCGGGGGCATCCCCTACAAGAGCTACCGTTTGGTGGGCGTCAGCGGCACCTTCAGCAAGGCCCGCTGGATCAAGGAGGTCACTTTCACGGCCACGGGCATCACAGAGCATGTGGCCAATATGCCGGGGCAGGAAAACGTTTATCTGAGCGATCTGGCCTTCAGCTCCCAGACCAATGGCTGGGGTGCGGCGGAGCGCGACCGGTCGAATGGCGAAACCGGTTCCTCCGACGGCGGCCAGATCACCATCGACGGCACAACCTATGCCAAAGGCGTGGGCGTACATGCGGGTTCGGACATTGTGGTGGACATTCCAGAGGGAGCACGACGGTTCATCTCCGATATTGGGGTTGATGACGAAGTCGACGCCAAAGGCTCTGTCACTTTTAAGGTCTACGGCGACAACCAGCTGCTGTTCGAAAGCGGCACCCTGACCGGAAATGATGAGGCAGGCAAAGTCGATGTGTCGGTTGTCGGCTATTCCCAGCTGCGGCTGGTGGTTGGCGACGCCGATGACGGCAACGTTGCAGATCACGCGGATTGGGCCGGCGCCCGGTTTGTGCGGCCCGCCGAAGCGCCGCTGCCGCAGGCCCAGATCCACACCGTTTCAGACAGGCAGAAGACCGCCTTTGGCTACTTCAATGGCAGCTTCGCCAGCCAACGGATTGGCGGCGCCGGCGAAGACTATTTTGTCGGGACGGATGCGGGTGAATTCCTGTCCGGCGGAAACACGCGGGACTTCCTGTACGGCTATGGCGGCGACGACCTCATTCACGGCGGCGCAGGGCTGGACCACATGGAAGGCGGGGATGGCTTCGACACTGCCAGCTATGACGGGGCAAGCTTTGCCATCCGGTTCGATCTCAACGGCGGCCAGACTGAGCAGTATCTTGCAGGTGGTGTCTGGTACAACGGTGATAGCGTCACAGGCTTTGAAGGGGTCATCGGCAGCGGTTTCAAAGACATTCTGACCGGCAACGGGGGCGCGAACTTCCTGCAAGGCGGCGCGGGTGCGGATACCATCCAGGGCGGCGGCGGCGATGACCTGATCCATGGCGGCGCAGGTCTGGACGTGCTGGACGGCGGGGCAGGCTATGACATCGCCAGCTACAAAGGAGCCGGTTTTGCCGTCTGGTTTGAGCTGGGCGGGACCCAGTTCGAGCGCTACAAGCTGAATGGCAACTGGCTGGAAGGCGACGATGTGTCCAACTTCGAAGGCGTCGTCGGTTCCGCCCACAATGACCAGTTCTACGGGACCGCTGCCAGCAACTATCTGGACGGGCAGGATGGCAACGACCTGTTGCGGGGGCGTCAAGGCGACGACGAGCTGCGGGGCGGTTCGGGCGATGACCGCTATATATACAGCGCCGGGGATGGCCATGATGTTATCGCTGACGTCGGAGGCACCGATCGGATCATCTATGAAGACCTGAATGGTCGGTCCATCGGGATATCCAACCTGTGGTTTACCCGTGACGGTGAGGATCTGTACATCCTGAACAGCGAAGGCACACCAGAGGTCGGCGCGGCGGCCGAGGGCAGCCAGAAGGTCGAGGGGTACTTCAGCGCAGACGGGACAGGCAAGATTGAGGAACTGACAGCGGGCGGCAAAAGCCTGTCGAGTGCAAACATTGACCTGCTGGTTTCTCAGATGGCGGGGCACGCACGGTTTGACTACGGTGCGGCAACACAGTCGGGGGCAAAGATCCAGGAAGAGATCACCCGCCTGTGGGTCACACCAACAGTATAGCCGCCGCCCTGACCAGAAAAGAGCGGGCATCGGGGGTAAACCCGGTGCCCGCACTTATCTCTCACAGCAGGTATTCATTGCGGCAGTGCATGGGCTCCCTAGCGGCAGCTATACGGAATTGTGATTAGTTGTTAGGTGGAGTAACCTTATGCTGGCACGTAACGATCCAAAAAGAACAGGATTGGCGTATATGAGCCAGGTCAGTCTCGACCTTTTGCGGACGTTCTATGAACTCGCGCAGCTTAAATCCTGTACTGCGTGTTCAAAGAAGTTGAACCTGTCGCAGCCTGCGATCAGCAACCGTATCAAACGGCTGGAAGAAGCAGTGCAGTTTACGCTGTTCATTGACCGCAACCCGCATCAGGGCATGACAGAGCAAGCGCGGCAGCTTTATGGCATCACACAGCGGATTGTCGAAGAGCTGGGCAAGATTGAAAACCTTGTCGACAGCGAAACCTATAGCCGGTCGCGGATTGGTGTTCTGCCAGCCATCGAGTTCTTTTTTGGTCCGGAAATGATTTGGAAACTGGATACGCCGGGCTCGAGGCAAAAGCTGGAGGTTATAACTGACAATGAAGACAATCTGCTGAAGAAAGTTGAGCTGGGGCAGATCGAAGTTGGCGTGGTTTGCAGCCGTCTTGGCGCTCCGCAGAACAGCGTTTTTTCCAAGCGCTGCAAATTGAGATGGATCGGCGGCCTGCAGTTTGACAAAACCACGCTGGCCGGAGATGCCGAAGTCCCCTTGGTGATCTGGCGCGGCAACGTCAGCCGCGGCCCGTCTGCGGACGAAATCCTGAGAAGCTGCAACCGGCGCTACCGGATCGTTTTTGAAACCTCATCGCTGACGTCTTACTTCGATGCGATCCGGCGCGGGTACGGTGTTGGCTTTACGGTGGAGAAATTCTTGCGGGCAGACCGGAATCCTTATTCCGTCAAGCTGCTGGATGAGCATCTGCCGGATCTTGGGAACATTGATTTCCATGTGGTTTGCAATCCGGACTCAGCGTCCTATGTCCGTAAGCTGGCACAGCAGCTGGCATCTGTATTCGAGGGCGTGTGATGGGACACGCGGTTTTCCGCGGGAGGGCGCAGGCTGCCGCTGGTTTGCGTTTATCCAAGTCAAGAGGGCAGAAAGGTGCAGTCTTGCCCGGGTGGCAGATATGAGCCTGACGCAGCCGGAGATGGAGGGCTGCGCGCCGGCAGGCAGCCTGATCCAGTGTTTCGTCATTTGGACAGCGGTAATGCAGATGCCGGATGCAGAGCCGACCGTGCGTAAACTGCTGGAGCAGCAGCCAGAAGCGGGCCCGGAGCGCCTAGTGCGGGCCGCGGCACGGGCATTGCGGCTGCAAGTGCGGTTTAAACGGCTGACCCGAGCAAAATTGCAAGATCAGCCCTTGCCGCTGATCCTTCAGGACCGGGACGGCGCGTGGTTCCTTCTGGCCAGCCTGTCAGAGCAGCAGGCCCTGATCCAGCGCCCGGATGCCGCCGCCCCCGAGGCCTTGATGCCTGAGGAGCTGGAACAGATCTGGTCCGGGCAGGCGGCCCTGCTGCGGCTGCGGGCGCGGTTTCACAAGATCGTTCAGAAATTTGACATCCGGTGGTTTCTGCCTGAACTGGTCCGCTACAAGGGGCTGGCCTTCGAGATCCTCGCAGCCTCTGCCGCTATCGAATGCCTTGCGCTGATCTCACCGCTGTTTTTTCAGGTCATCATGGACAAGGTGCTGGTCCATAACTCTGTCTCGACCCTGGATGTTCTTGTTGTCACGTTGATTGCGGTGGCGGTGTTCGAGGTGGCGCTGAAGACCCTGCGGCAGTATCTGGCGACCCGTACCGCAACTCGGATAGATGCCCGGCTGGGCGGCAATCTGTACCGGCATCTGGTGGATCTGCCGCTGACCTATTTCAAGTCGCGCCCAGTGGGGGTGACAGTGGCGCGGGTGAATGAGCTGAGTGCGATCCGCGAGTTTATCACCGGAGCGGCAAACACGCTGGTGATCGACCTCAGCTTCACCTTCATCTTCTTTGCGGTGATGTATTTTTATTCGCCGGTGCTGACCCTGGTGGTGCTGGGATCGGTGCCCTGTTACATGGCAGTTTCGTTTCTGATCACCGGCCCGCTGCAGCGCAGGATTGAGGAGCTCTACCGGGACGGGGCAGTCAACACCTCCTTTTTGACCGAAATGCTGACCGGCGTGGAGACGGTCAAGGCGCTGGCGCTGGAAGCCCAGATGGTTCGGCGCTGGGAATACCAAACCCGCGATTTCGTGCTGTCCAACTACAAGGTGCAGCGGCTGATGCAGCTGTCCAACACATTGGTGCAGGCAATCCAGAAGCTGACGATGGTGCTGGTGCTGTGGATCGGCGCGCGCAAGGTGATCGGGCTGGAGCTGTCAATCGGCCAGCTCATCGCCTTCAACATGATGGCCAACCACGTCAGTCAGCCGGTGCTGCGGCTGACAGAACTGTGGCGGCAGTTTGTACAGACCCGGGTGTCTGTGGAGCGGCTGGGGGATGTGCTGCACACGCTTCCCGAGGTGTCGAAAGCACATAAGCCGTTGCAGCGGATCGAACGGGGAGCGGTCTCGATCCGCGACGTCACCTTCCGCTACGCGCCGGACGGTGAACCGGTTCTGAAGGACTTCAGCCTGGATATTCCTGGCGGCCGCATGGTGGCCTTTGTCGGGCGGTCGGGGTCAGGCAAGAGCACCGTCGCGCGGCTGGTGCAGAAACTCTACATCCCTGAAAGCGGCCAGGTGTGCATCGACGGCACCGATATCGCGACGCTGGATTCGGTGTCGCTGCGACAGAACACCAGCATTGTCCTGCAGGAAAACTTTCTGTTCAACCGCTCGGTGCGAGACAACATCGCGCTGACCCGTCCGTCGGCCTCGCTGGCAGAGGTGGCGGAGGCCGCTGAAAAGGCCGGAGCGCATGAGTTTATACTGGAAATGACGGACGGCTATGACACCATCCTGTCAGAAGGCGGCAGTTCGATTTCCGGCGGCCAGCGGCAGCGGATCGCCATCGCCCGTTCGCTGCTCAGCGATCCCGGCATCCTGATCCTGGATGAGGCGACTTCGGCCCTGGATGATCATTCACAGGCGCTGATCCAGCAGAATATGGCTGAAATTCGCAAGGGGCGGACTGTCATCGTGATTGCCCACCGCCTGTCCACCGTCCGCGATTGCGACTGTATCCACGTGCTGGATCAGGGCAGGATAATCGAAAGCGGAACCCATGATGAGCTGATCCGGATTCCGGGCGGCGCCTACCGCAACCTGTGGAACCTGCAGAAGAGCGAATTGGCTGCCGCCGAAACCCGGACGCCGGCAGCGTCCTGACTAGGAGGGCCAGATGAATTTGCTGACCAAACGGGGCCGCACCGCAGATCAGGCGGAGAAACCGGCCCAGACCGCCCTCAAGGCAGCCAGCCGACCCGCAGCCGGCAAGCGCAGCCGGCTGGAGCTGGAGTTCCTGCCGGAGTATCTGGAGATCCTGGAGCGGCCGCCCTCCAGTGCTGCGCGGGGCTTCAGCCTGGCAATTGTGCTGCTATGCATCGGTGTGGTGCTGTGGGCGGTTTACGGGCGGATCGACATTATCGCTACCGCCTCAGGTCGGCTGATTGTCGACGACCGTTCCAAAGTGGTGCAGGCGCCCGAGCGCGGCGAAGTGAGCCTGATCCTGGTGCGCGATGGTCAGGAGGTGAGCGCGGGGGAGGTGCTGATCGAGCTGAACCCGACCTCGGCGGCGGCAGAGCGCACCCGGCTGCGCCGCCAGCTGCAGGCTTCGGAACTGGAGACCGCGCGGCTGGAGGCGCTGCTGAGCGGCGGGCCGCTGACGGAGTTCCTGGTTCCCGATGGCACGCCGTCGGAACTGGCCGAAATCGCGCAGAGCCGACTGCAGGCGGAAGCGGACAGCATAGAGGCGCAGCTGACTGGACTGCAGAACCGGGTTGAACAGGTGCGCCTGCGGCGGCAGGCCACTGCGGCCATAGCCGCCGAAACCCAGGCGCTGATCCAGAACACCCAGGAACGGCTGGACAGCCGCCGCACCCTGATGGAGCAGGGCCTGTTCCCGCGCTACCAGTTTCTGGAACTGTCGCGGGAACTGATCGGGCAGCGCCGGGAACAGGCCGAGACCGAGGTCTCGCTCATCCAGCTGACGTCCGAGGAGAACGATCTGAACCAGCAGATCGAGCAGTTCGGCTATGAGACCCGCAAGTCGCTGCTGGACCGGCTAGCGCAGGAGCAGATCCAGCTGTCAAACCTGCGCAACCAGCTGATCCAGGCGGATGAAAACGCCCGCAAGATGACCGTCACCGCACCGGTGAGCGGCGTGGCGCAGCAGGTGGCGGTGACCACGGTCGGTGCCGTGGTGCAGCCCGCCCAGGAATTGCTGGTTGTGGTGCCGCATGCCGCAAACCTGGAAGCCGAGATCATGGTGCTGAACAAGGACATCGGATTTGTCCGCACAGGCCATACGGTGGAGGTCAAGGTGGACAGCTTCCCCTATACCAAATTCGGCACCATTGTGGGTGAGCTCAAGAATGTCTCTGGCGATGCCATCGAGGATGAACGGCTGGGTCTGGTCTATCCGGCGCGGGTTCTGCTGGAGCGGCTGGAGATCACGTCGGGCAGCGAACGCATTGCCCTCTCGCCCGGCATGACGGTCTCGGCTGAAATCAGGACAGGCGACCGGCGGATCATTGACTATGTCCTGAGCCCGCTGCGCGAATACCAGTCCGAAACTCTGAGGGAACGGTGATGAGCGCGGCAGCGGAAAGCCTGCAGGAAACGGCCTTCCTGCAAGGGAGCGGGCTGGCAGCGGCGGACCCGCGGCAGGACAGCGGCCTGATGGCACTGATGGCGGTGGCCCGGCGGCTGGATGTTGCGGCAGAGGCTGCCCAGGTCTGGCATATGCACGGCAAGACCGATGCGGCGTTCGAGGATGCGGATATTATCCGCTGCGCCAAGCGGCTGGGGATCAAAGCGCGGCTGGCGGCCTTGCCCAAGCGTCGGCTGCTGACCGCGCCGATGCCATACCTGATCCGCAAGGCGCAGAGCGGGCAGTGGTACGCGGTGACTGGCGCCATTGGCGGCCAGCTGCAGGTGACCAACCCGCTGACCGGCGGCACCAGCCGCAGTGACCCTGCGGATGTCGCCGCGGACTTCGAAGACGACGTGATCCTGTGCAGCCGGGAGCCATCCTGGAAATCCGGGCAGAAGGCCTTTGGTTTTTCCTGGTTTTTGCCGTCGATCCTGAAACACAAGGCGCGGTTCCGGCGCATCCTGCTGGCCTCGCTGGTCATTCAGGGATTTGCGCTGGTGTCGCCGAAATTGTTCGAGGTGGTGATTGACAAGGTGCTGGTGAGCCGCGGTCTGCAAAGCCTGGATGTGCTGGCCATTGCCTTGATCGGAATTGCCTTTTTCGAACCGCTGATGACTTTTCTGCGGTCACTGGTGTTTTCCCATTTGGCCAGCTGCGTCAATTCGGAGCTGTCGGCGCGGCTGTTCCGGCATCTGGTCTATTTGCCGCTGGACTACTTCCGCAACCGGCAGGCGGGACAGATCCTGGCCCGGGTCAAGGAGCTGGACCATATCCGCAACTTCTTGACCGGCTCGGCGCTGATGATGGTGGTGGACCTGTGCTTCATCAGCGTCTTCTTGGCGGTGATGTTCGCCTATTCCAGCGAGCTGGCCTTTGTGGTGCTGGCCACGCTGGCAGTATTCGGGCTGATGTGGCTGGCCATCGGCCCTTTCCTGCGCAAGCGGGTGGAGCGGGAATATGAACGGCATGCCGAGAACTCTGCCTTTCTGACCGAGACGGTGACGGGCATCGAAACCATCAAATCGCTGGGTCTGGGCAACCAGTTCGCCCGGGCCTGGGAAGACAGGCTGGGTGCCTCGCTGAAGGCGACGTTTGATGCCAGCATGCTGGGCCACTGGGCGGGTGGCGGCATCGGGCTGGTGCAGAAGATCTCAGCCGCGCTGCTTTTGTGGTTTGGTGTCAGTCTGGTGATGGCGGGCGAGCTGAGCGTCGGCCAGCTGGTGGCCTTCAACATGCTGTCGGGCCATGTGACCATGCCGATCCTGCGGCTGGCACAGATCTGGCAGGACTTTCAGCACACCGGCATCTCAATCCGCAGGATTGGCGACATCCTGCAGGAGGAGCCAGAGACGGCGGCCAGTGCGGGCCGGTCTTCGCTCGAGGAGATCAAGGGCAGGGTCGATCTGCGCAAGGTCACGTTCCGCTATGCGCCGGACGGTGCCGAAGTGCTGCGGCGGCTTGATTTGACGGTGCAGGCTGGAGAGGTCGTGGGGCTGACCGGCCTGTCCGGGTCGGGCAAAAGCACGGTGACCAAACTGGTGCAGCGCCTGTATGTTCCGCAAAGCGGGCAGGTTTTGGTAGACAATGTTGATCTTGCCATGGCCGATCCGGCCAACCTGCGCCGCAACATGGGTGTGGTGCTTCAGGAGAATTTCCTTTTCAACGGCAGTGTCTGGGACAACATCGCACTGGGTAATCCGACTGCCAAACCCGAAGACATCCTGAATGCTGCACGGCTGTCCGGGGCCAGCGATTTCATCGAGCATCTGCGGCATGGATTCGACACTCAGGTCGGGGAGCGGGGCGGTAACCTGTCCGGAGGCCAGCGCCAGCGTATTGCGATTGCTCGGGCGCTGGTGTCCGATCCGAAAATCCTGATCTTTGACGAGGCGACCTCGGCGCTGGATTATGAAACCGAAGCAGGCATCCTGCAAAGGCTGCCGGAGATCATCAGGGGGCGCACAGTCATCATGATCGCTCACCGGCTGAACTGCATGCCGCTGTGCGACCGGGTCGTGGTGATGGACAAGGGCGAGATCATCGAGCAGGGGCCACACGCCGAGCTGCTGAGCAACGGGCATGCCTATGCAGAGCTTTGGCAGCTGCAAAACGGCGAGTAGGGGTCAGAGCCGGTCCTACCTGTATCACTGTCGCTTTCGCTGTCAGGCATGTCTGCTAGTCGGCTAGGCAGTACTGGCGGGCAGGTCAGCGCAGATTTTCTTGAGACGGTCTAACAGCTTCGGTGTGTCGTGGCTGCTAAATGCTGCAAAGGGCTTATTCTGTTGAAAACTCGGGTTGTTTTGGGGGTTGAGTGCTGATTCACTTTCTGCGAGGAAAACGGAGGTGGGTGGCAATGATGGGACCACGGCAGGAAGCGCAGGGCGCGCTGTTCTATGAGTTCTCGATCGAGGATCATGTCCCGCAGGATCACATGCTTCGGGCGATAGATCGGTTCGTCAACCTGTCTGGCATCCGGCGGCACCTGGCTCCTTTCTACAGTTCGACCGGCAGGCCGTCGGTTGATCCGGAACTGATGATCCGGATGCTCCTGGTCGGTGACACGATGGGCATCCGCTCGGAGCGACGGCTCTGCGAGGAGGTGCATCTCAACCTCGCCTATCGCTGGTTCTGCCGCCTCGATCTGACCGCCCCAGTGCCCGACCATTCGACCTTCTCAAAGAACCGGCACGGTCGGTTCCGCGATAGCGATCTCTTGCGGCATCTGTTCGAGACGGTGGTCGCGCGCTGCATCGAGGAAGGGTTGGCGAGTGGTCAGCGCTTTGCGGCGGATGCCAGCCTGATCCAGGCCGATGCCAACCGGCAGAACTCGTCGCCGCAAGCGGACTGGGCCCCCGAGAAGATCGCCCACGAGGACGCGCCGCGCGCTGTCAGGGAGTATCTGGCGACGCTTGACGATGCGGCCTTCGGCGCGGCCAGCCCGGTAAAGCCGAAGTTCACCTCGCATTCCGATCCGGCCTCGCAATGGACCGGCGCACGGGGTGGACCCGCCTATTTTGCCTATTCCACGAACGACCTGATTGACACCGACAATGGCGTGATCCTCGATGTCGAGGCGACCCGCTCGATCCGGCAAGCCGAGGTCGGTGCCGTGCGGACAATGGTGGATCGGGTGAGCGATACCTTCGACCTGAAACCTGAAACCTGAACGCCGATACCGCTTACGGCACGGGCGAAATG
>NZ_JBNAFX010000014.1:0-90774 GCF_049800895.1 Leisingera sp. S232
ACTAAGGCAGAACTGGATGGCCGCATCGGAGAAGGTCTCCGGTCGTCCGCGTTTGCCGCATCGCTCGGCGAACCAGGTCATGTCGCGGTCAAACCAGACCAGCAGAGAGCCGCGCTTTCGAAGTGATGCGTTATAGTTGGACCAGTTCGTTGTTCGATAGCGGGAAGAGGCAGGCTTCGGCATGCCGCCGATCTAACCTACGGGATTCGCAAAGTGAATCCTCTACGGCCTTTGTGCAACAACGCCGATCAAATCCGGCAACTACAAGGACTACAGCACTTCTCAGGAGGTCTTCATTGTCCAGTCCTTCATCGGATTCAATATCGAATAAATCGCAAAGTTTTTTTGCCCGCTCAACGACACTTAAAAAGGTATCGAGTGAATTTCCCAAATTTCAATTTCCTTGCTCAAACATCCAACTCCTCCACGAACTTCGCGTTTTCCTGAATATATTGGTAGCGGAGCTCGGGTTTTTTGCCCATCAACTGTTCGACCAGCTCGCCGGTCTCGCCGGGTTCGTCCTCGTCTATGGTGACGCGGATCAGCTTGCGGGTGGTGGGGTCCATCGTGGTCTCTTTCAAATCCTTGGCGTCCATTTCGCCAAGACCTTTGAAGCGGGAGACGTCGATCTTGCCCTTGCCGCCCAGACCCTTTTCCAGCCATTTGTCGCGCTCGGCCTCGTCCAGGCAGTAGACGCGGCGTGCACCCTGGGTCAGGCGGAACAGCGGCGGGCAGGCCAGATACAGGTGGCCGCCGTCGATCAAGGGCCGCATCTGGGTGAAGAAGAAGGTCATCAGCAATGACGCGATATGGGCGCCGTCGACATCCGCATCGGTCATGATGATGATCTTGTCATAGCGCAGATCATCAAGGTTGAATTTGGTGCCGGTGCCGACCCCAAGCGCTTCGCACAAGTCGCGGATTTCGGCGTTGGTGCTGATCTTGTTGGAGGCGGCTCCCAGTACGTTCAGGATCTTGCCCTTCAGAGGCAGCAGCGCCTGGTTGTTGCGGTTGCGCGCACCCTTGCCGGAGCCACCCGCCGAGTCGCCCTCGACGATGAACAATTCGGTGCCGGCGCGGTCTTTGGAGGTGCAGTCCGTCAGCTTGCCGGGCAGGCGCAGCTTCTTGGTGGCGGATTTGCGCTGGGTTTCTTTGTCCTGCTTGCGGCGCAGGCGTTCCTCGGCGCGCAGAACCAGGAAGTCGAGGATGGCGCCGGCCGATTTGGTGTCGGCGGCCAGCCAGTTGTCGAAATGGTCGCGGACCGAGTTTTCCACCATCTTGGCGGCAGCTTCGGTCGACAGGCGGTCCTTGGTCTGGCCGACAAAGGCGGGGTCGGCGATGAAGCAGGAGACCAGCGCGCAGCCGCCCGCCATCAGGTCGTCGCGGTTGATCTGGCCTGCCTTCTTGTTGCCGACCAGTTCGCCATACGCCTTGATGCCCTTGAGGATCGCAGCCCAGAAGCCGGTGACATGGGTGCCGCCTTCGGGCGTGGGGACGGTGTTACAGTAGGATTGGGTGAAGCCGTCGCGTGAGGGGGTCCAGTTGATCGCCCATTCGACATAGCCCGGCTCGCCGAATTTCTCACGGAATTCGATCTTGCCGGCAAATGGCGCGTCTGCATAGACGGCGGATTTGCCAAGGACTTCGGTCAGGTAATCCTTGAGGCCGCCGGGGAAATGGAAGGTGGCCTCTTGCGGGGTTTCACCGTCGTCGATTTCGGACTTCCAGCGGATTTCGACACCCGAGAACAGATAGGCCTTGGAGCGCACCAGGGTGAACAGGCGCTTGGGCTTGAAGCGGTGGGAGCCAAAGATCTGCTCGTCGGCGTGGAAGGTCACGAAGGTGCCGCGCTTGTTGGGCGCTGCGCCGATTTTCTCGACCGGGCCCAGTGGCAGGCCACGGGAGAAACGCTGCTCGAACAGTTCCTTGTTCTTGGCGACCTGCACCACCATGGAATCCGACAGCGCGTTCACCACCGAGGAGCCGACGCCGTGCAGACCGCCGGAGGTCTGATAGGCCTTGCCGGAGAACTTGCCGCCTGCGTGCAGGGTGCAGAGGATCACCTCCAGCGCGGATTTGTCCGGGAACTTGGGGTGCGGATCAATCGGGATGCCGCGGCCGTTATCCGAGATGGTGACGGCGTAGTCAGCATGCAGCGTTACCTCGATCCGGTTGGCGTGGCCTGCGACGGCTTCATCCATGGAGTTGTCGAGGATTTCCGCCACCATATGGTGCAGTGCGCGTTCATCGGTGCCGCCGATATACATGCCGGGGCGCTGGCGGACCGGTTCGAGGCCTTCCAGAACCTCGATAGAGGACGCGTCGTAGGTTTCCGATGCAGGCGTGCTGAGGAGGTCGTCGGCCATGTGCGGGAGCTGCTCTTCCTTGGTGTTGATTGCCAACCATTATGGCAGGTGTTGGGGGTGGGGGGAAGAGGCACGCAAGGGGCTGTGGATAAGATGGAGAGGCGCAGTAGGGGGCGCCGCAAGGCGGAGGCAGGCGGCAGGGCGGCCTGACCGGAACGCAGGGTTAATCGAACCAGAGTTTTCAGAATGCCGCAGTTTCGAGAATGTTGCTGCAGTTGCAGCTGTTGCAGGCTAAACCCCTGCCAAAGGCAGGCAAGAGGAGGGCGCGCAGGTGGCTGACAAAGGGATCAAGACGCAGGATTGGGCGGCGTTCCGGGTGGAGGCGCAGCGGATGCTGGATGCGGCGCTGGACCAGATGCAGGAGGCCGCACAGCGTCCTTGGCAGCCCGTGCCGGAGGATATTGATGCGCGCTATGCCGTGCGTGCCGAGGCGCAGGGGCCGCAGGCCGCGGTGAACCGGATCATTGCGGACGTGCTGCCCTATCATGGCGGCAATACCCATCCAAAGTTCTGGGGCTGGGTGCAGGGATCGGGGCTGGCCTCGGATCTGATCAGTTCGATGGCGGCAGCGGCGGTCAACGCCAATATGGGCGGGCGCGATCACGGGGCGAACTATATGGAACGCGCGGTGGTTGACTGGACGCGGGACAAGATGGGGATGCCAGAAAGCGCCAGCGGATTGCTGGTGACGGGCACCTCGCAGGCGACGGTGATTGCCTTTCAGGCGGCGCGTTTGCGGGTGTTGAAAGATGTGCGCAAGCAGGGCCAGGGCGATGTGCGGCTGACGGCCTATGCGGGCGAAGGCGTGCATAATGCGACGCTAAAGGCGGTGGAGCTGCTGGGCATCGGATCCGACAACCTGCGCAAGGTGCCGCTGAAGGACGGACAGCTGGACTGTGCCGCATTGGCGCGGATGGTGGTGGAAGACAAAGCTGCTGGTGCGCTGCCCTT
Organism: Leisingera sp. S232; assembly: GCF_049800895.1. Lineage (NCBI taxonomy): Bacteria > Pseudomonadati > Pseudomonadota > Alphaproteobacteria > Rhodobacterales > Roseobacteraceae > Leisingera > Leisingera sp. S232. The sequence goes on from NZ_JBNAFX010000014.1 coordinate 3,318, forward strand.
TCTGGTGGTGGGCACCGCCGGGTCGGTGGATCTGGGGCTTTATGATGATTTGCATGCGCTGGCAGATGCGGCGGCGGATCTGGGGCTGTGGCTGCATGTGGACGGGGCCTTTGGCGCCTGGACGCGGATTGCGGCAGAACCCTACCGGTCTCTGTCCGATGGGATCGGCCGGGCCGACAGTATTGCGCTGGATTTCCACAAGTGGATGTATGTGGGCTATGACTGCGGCATGGCTTTGCTGCGCAACGAAGATGAGCATCGGGCAGCCTTTGCAGCGCGGCCTTCATATCTGGAGGGGGCTGAGCGCGGGCTGGCGGGCGGCGAGCCGTGGTTCTGCGACTATGGCATCGATCTGAGCCGCGGCAACCGGGCACTGAAGGTTTGGACGGCGCTGGAAACCTACGGCGAGACGGCATTCTCGGAGGCGATTACAGGAAATTGCGAGCTGGCGTCCTTTATGGCGGCGGAGGTTGAGGCGCAGTCCGTTATGGAGCTGGGGGCGCCGGTGGTGTCCAATGTCTGCGTGTTCACGGCGCGCAGTGACCTGCCGGAAGAAGCGCAATCGGCAGTGAATGCGCGGGTTGCTCAGACCCTGCAAGAAAGCGGTGAGGCGGTGTTTTCAACCACCAGGGCAGGCGGTCGGGTCATGCTGCGCGCCGCCATCACCAACCACCGCAGCCGCGAGGCAGATGTGCGCGCCGCCATTGCCGCGGTGGCACGTGAGGCGGCACGGTAAGGCTGCGTCCCAATCTTCTGTTGGCGTGGGCTGGCCAGAGCATACTTGTGTCTGCTCTGGCTCAGGACCGCTGCGGCATCCGTGAAGCCTGCGGCAGACCCGGAGCAAATGCCGCGCATAGGCCTGCATCTGGCCTGGCAGACAGGCGTCAGGCCGGTGTGCTTTCGTTGACAACGTCGGCGAAGGATTTGAAAAACTTCGCGGCAAGTTTCTTGGCGGTGCTCTGGATCAGGCGGCTGCCAAGCTGAGCGAGCTTGCCGCCGATTTCCGCCTTTGCCGCATAGCGCAGGATTGTTGTGTCGCCGTCGGCGGTCAATGTGACATCCGCGCCGCCTTTGGCATGGCCAGCTGCGCCGCCATTGCCTTGGCCGGACAGGGAAAAGGCATCCGGCGCGCCCGATTGGTCCAGGACGACATTGCCGCTGAACCGCGCCTTTACCGGGCCCATTTTCAGCACAACCTTTGCCTCCAGCTCTGTATCGGAATGTTTGATCAGCTCTTCACAGCCAGGGATGCATTGCTCAAGCACCTCGGGATTGTTCAGCGCCGCATAGACGCGCTCTTTGGGCGCATTTATGATTATTTCGTCGTTTAATTCCATGGGTTTATCCTTTTAGCAACAGGGGAATCTGATGTTTTTGGCGTGTTCCGGAGTCATTTCAACCTTCTTGAGCAGTCGCCGGATCCGCTTCAGGAATGAAATCATGTTGTCAGCTCCTGTGGCATTTTCATGAGCGTTGCGTTGGTTTGCGGACTGCCAGTATCCGCATGAAACCCGGGTGCGGACAGCGGTGCGCCCTGCAAATGTACAGGGCGGCGGGTGAAACACAGGCAGCCGTGTCAGCCACGGGCCGGGCCGATGTGCTGCCGCCTGACGCGGACCAGTTGCGCAAGAATGGAGAGCGCGATTTCCTCAGGTGTCACCGCACCCAGATCAAGACCTGCCGGTGCATGGACGGACTGGACCGCGTCAGGCGCAATGCCTGCGCCTTCAAGTTTTTCTGCCAGCGCGGCGAACTTGCGCGCACTGCCGACAAAGGCGGTATAGGCAGGGGGCTGTGACAGGACCGACTTCAAAGCCTCAAGATCGCCCTGGCCCTGTGTTGCAATGACGGCATAGCGCGGGCGCTGGGGTGCCGTTTCGGGGGAGAAAGAGGCTGTGACCGACCAGTGGAACTGCGGCGCAATCGCGGTGAGGGCTTGTGCCACAGGAGAGGCGCCCAGAACTGCCAGCTCCGGTATTGGCAGGCAGGGTTCGATAAAGATGTCGACAGTGCCTTTGGACGGGCATCCATTGCGTGCAAAGCGTATTCCGTCAAGCTCATCCCCTGCTGTCAGGCCCTTTTCCTTCAGCAGTTCTTCTGGCGCGACCGATATCAGTTGCGGCTTGCCCTGTTCGAGGGCCACCAGCGCGGCGCGTTTCACCGCCCCGAGGGTGCATCCGCCGCCAAGCCAGCCGTGAAGGAGGGTGCCTTCCGCACTCAGCAGCGCTTTGGCGCCGGGTTTTGCTGCGGTCAAACCGGCGGTGCGGATTATGGTGGCAAAGGCAAAGGGCAAATGCCGGTCGCGCAGTCGCTGCGCGGCATCGGCCAGGTCCGGGTTGAGGATTTCTGCAGGGCTCATAGGGATCCCAATTCTGTTTCAAGCGCGGCAAGGTCCGCAAGCGTGTTGGCTGGCCGGAACAGGTCGAGGTAGGGGATGGCCGCTGCCATTCCGCCGGCAATAGGCGCGTAGTCCTTCCAGGCTTTCAGAGGGTTGAGCCAGATGATCCTGCAGCCGCGCTTCCTGAGCTTTTGGAGCGCCGCCGCCAGATCTTTGGGCGGTTCGGTGTCATAGCCGTCCGACAGGATCATCACGACAGATCGCCCATCCACAAAGCGGCGGGCATATGTGCTGGCAAACTGCTGCAGCGACGGCCCGATTCTGGAGCCGCCGCCGAACCCATCCGCCATCAGTGACATCCGCCCGATGGCGCGCAGGGTGTCATTGTCGCGCAGCGCCTCTGTAATCCGCACAAGCCGGGTGTGGAACACATAGGCGTCGGCGTCCTTGTCGGCGCGCATCAGCCCGGCAAGAAAGGCGAGGAACACCTGTGCGTAGACGCTCATGGAGCCCGACACATCACAAAGCGCGACGATCCTGCGGCGGCGGTCCGGGCGTTTCTTGCGCAGCAGGCGCAGAGGTTCGCCGCCGGTTGCAAGGCTTTGGCGGATGGTCTTGCGAAAGTGCAGCCTGTCGCCTTTGCGAGCTGCGATCCGGCGCCGGGAGCGCCGGTCGCGCAAGGCGGCACCGATCCGGTGGGCCGCTGTTTCGGCTTCGGCAATCTCGCCGACGCCTATCAGATCGCGCAGATCGCAGCGGTTAAGATTGCGCAGCTGGGTTGCAATCAGCTTGCCGGTGCCATCCCCATCCGCATCGCCCTTGGCCGTGTCGGGAGCCGTGGCACTGCCGGAGGCGCCGACATCCTGGCCGGTTGGCTGGCGGGATGAATGCACGCCGCTGTCAATGGATGGCGGCGGTTTTGGCACGGTCTTTTGCTTTACCCGCCCTGCGTCCATCCAATAGCTGTCAAACAGGGCATCGAACCTGTCAGCTTCCTCCTTGCATCCGGTGCAGACCGCACGCAGTGCGCGCCGGCTCTCGTCGGTAGCAACCGGATTGATTTCAGCCAGCGCAGCTAATGAGAGCTCTGCCTCTGCCACCCCCAGACGCAGGCCATTTGCGCGCAGATGCGCAAGGAAGCCGGCAACACGTGCTGCCGGACCCGGGTCGCGCCCGGCGAATTTGGTGACCCGGCTCATGCGGCCTTGCCTGCGATGCGCGCGGCCACTTCGGGGGAGACCTGCGCCCGATCGCTTTGGGTTTTCAGAAGGGTGGTCAGGGTCGCATGCAGGACGGCCGGGTCTGCTGTCAGATCGGCGATGCCCAGCCCCATCAGGGCCGCCGCAAAATCCAGCATCTCTGCGATGCCGGGTGTCTTCTCCAGCTCTTCGCCGCGCAGTTTCTGGACGAAGCCGACCACCTGTTCCCCAAGCCGTGCCTCGATCTGAGGGCAGCGGGCCTGAAGGATGGCAAGTTCGGTCTGGATGTCCGGATAGCCGACATAGCTGTAAAGGCAGCGGCGGCGCAAAGCGTCGGACAAGTCGCGCGTGCCGTTTGAGGTGAGGATGACAATGGGCTTGCTGGTGGCGGTGATGGTTCCCAGCTCCGGCACAGACACCTGATAGTCGGACAAGACCTCCAGCAGATAGGCCTCGAACTCTTCGTCCGCGCGGTCGATCTCATCGATCAGCAGGACCGGTGGTGTGCTTTGCGTGATTGCGGCCAGCAGGGGGCGCTCCAGCAGGAAGTCGCGGGAGAAGATCCTGTCCTCAACTGTCTTGCCGGTTTCACCATCCTCAGCTGCTGCGCGGATCGTCAGCAGCTGCCGCTGGTAATTCCACTCATAGATCGCCTGCGATGCGTCCAGGCCTTCGTAGCATTGCAGGCGGATCAGCTTTGTGCCGCGTGCCGCGCTGAGGGTCCGGGCGATTTCGGTTTTCCCCACACCTGCCGCCCCTTCCAGCAGAAGCGGGCGGCCGAGTGCAAGCGCCAGGTGCAGTGCGACAGACAGGTCGTCCGAGGCAATATAGCCCTGTCCGCCAAGGGTGGATTGTAAGTTGGTCCAGGTCATGCAGGTCTCCTGCAGGGCGGTCGGGGCACCGCCCTGCCATTTGCGCCTAGCCGTGCAGGCCAAGTTCGTTGGCAGTCTTCCAGATGCGCCAGTGATCATGGGGCATGTTGGTGTGGCGCAGACCAAAGGCCCGGAAGGCGTCATGCACCGCATTCGAAAAGCACGGCACGCCGCCAACATGGGGGCTTTCGCCGACGCCCTTGGCCCCGATCGGATGATGCGGCGAGGGGGTGACGGTGTAGTCGGTCTCGTAGTTGGGAACCTCCCATGCCGTCGGCAGGAAGAAGTCCATCAGCGTTCCCGTCTTCACGTTGCCCATGTCGTCATAGGCGATCTCTTGCCCCAGAGCGACGGCGAGCGCCTCGGTCAGGCCGCCGTGAACCTGGCCCTCGATGATCATCGGGTTGATCCGGGTGCCGCAGTCGTCCAGGGCATAAAAGCGGCGGATATCGGTGACACCGGTGTCCACGTCGATGTCCATGACGCAGACATAGGCCCCGAACGGGTAGGTCATATTCGGCGGGTCGTAGTAGCTGACCGCCTCTAGCCCCGGCTCAATCCCCGGAATTGCCTGATTGTAGGCGGCAAAGGCGATTTCCTTCATCGTCTTGAATTTCTCAGGCGCGCCTTTGACCACGAAACGGTCGACATCGAATTCGACGTCATCGTCATGGACTTCCATCAGGTAGGCCGCGATCATCTGCGCCTTGGCGCGAATTTTGCGCCCTGCCATCGCCGTGGCCGCCCCGGCCACCGGGGTTGATCGGGAGCCATAGGTGCCAAGCCCGTAGGGCGCGGTGTCGGTGTCGCCTTCCTCGATGGTGATGCTGTCGGCGGGCAGGCCGATTTCCGATGCCAGGATCTGCGCAAAGGTCGTGGCGTGCCCCTGGCCCTGGCTGATCGTGCCCAGCCGGGCAATGGCGGAGCCGGTAGGGTGGATGCGGATTTCGCAGCTGTCGAACATGCCAAGGCCAAGGATGTCGCAGTTCTTGACCGGACCCGCCCCGACGATTTCCGTAAAGAAGCTGAGGCCGACCCCCATCAGCTTACGGGTTTTGCCAGCCTTGAAGTCCTCCACGCGCTGGGCCTGCTCGGCGCGCAAACCGTCATAGTCCACGGCTTTCAGGGCCTTTTCCCAAGCCGTGTGGTAGTCACCGGAGTCGTATTCCCAGCCAAGCGCCGCCTGATAGGGGAACTGCTCCTTCTTGATGAAATTGATGCGGCGCAGTTCGGCGGCGTCCATGTTCAGCTCAATGGCCAGAACTTCGATCATCCGCTCGATGAAATACACAGCCTCTGTCACCCGGAAGGAGCAGCGGTAGCTGACGCCGCCCGGGGCTTTGTTGGTATAGGCGCCATCGACCTGGAGGTAGGCGGTTGGAATGTCATAAGACCCAGTGCAGATGTTCATGAAGCCTGCGGGGAATTTGGTGGGGTCGGCGCAGGCGTCAAAGCCGCCGTGGTCGGCTGTCACATGGCAGTGAAGCCCGGTGATCTTGCCGTCTTTGGTGGCGCTGATCCGGCCCTTCATCCAGTAATCACGCGCAAAGGCGGTGGTCATGAGATTGTCCATCCGGTCTTCGATCCACTTGACCGGCTTGCCGGTCACAATGGAGGCCACAACCGAGCAGACATAGCCGGGATAAGCGCCCACCTTGTTGCCAAAGCCACCGCCGATATCCGGTGAGATCACGCGGATGTTGTGTTCCTCGATCCCTGAAATCAGGCTGACCACGGTGCGGATCGCGTGCGGTGCCTGGAAGGTGCCCCAAAGCGTCAGCTTGCCGTTGACCTTGTCCATCGACGCCACACAGCCGCAGGTTTCCAGCGGGCAGGGGTGGGTGCGGTGGTAATACATGGTTTCTTCGGCCACCACCTCGGCATTGGCGAGGACTTCTTCTGTCGGGTTTTTGTCACCTGCTTCCCAGGTGAAAATGTGGTTGTGGTGCTTGCGCGGGCCATGGGCGCCGTCCACCGGATTGCCGTTTTCGTCAACCGTGTCTTCGCGCAGCACCACGTCGGATTTCAGCGCCTCGAAAGGGTCCACCAGAACCGGAAGCTCTTCGTATTCGACCTCAACCGCTTCGATGCCATCCGCCGCGGCATAGCGGTCCTCGGCGACGACAAAGGCGACCTCCTGTCCCTGGAACAGCACCTTGCCGTCGGCCAGCACCATTTGCTTGTCGCCTGCCAGGGTCGGCATCCAGTGCAGGCCCAGCGGCTCCAGGTCCTTTGCCGTCAGCACCGCCAGAACGCCGGGAACCTCCAGCGCGGCGGCGGTGTCAATGCGGGTGATCCGGGCGTGCGCGTAAGGCGACCGAACAAAGTCGCCGAACAACATGCCATCCAGTTTCAAGTCGTCGACATAGTTGCCCTTGCCCTGCGTGAAGCGTGCATCTTCGACCCGCTTGCGCGAGCAGCCCATGCCTTTGAGGTTTTCAGCCCGTTCTTTGCGGCTTGCCACTTCGTCTTTCATTCCGCCGCCTCCTTGGCTGCATTCATTTCCGCTGCTGCGGCCTGAATGGATTTCACAATGTTCTGATACCCGGTGCAGCGGCAGATATTGCCCGCCATGCCAAAGCGGATTTCTTCTTCTGTTGGAGTGGGGTTCTCTTCCAGCAGCTTGGTTGCGCGGGTGATCATGCCCGGGGTGCAATAGCCGCACTGCAGGCCGTGATGCTCTTTGAACGCCTCTTGCAGCGGGTGCAGCGCATCCGGGCTGCCAATGCCTTCGATGGTGGTGATGTCCTTGCCGTCTGCCTGGGCCACGAACATGGTGCAGGATTTCACCGACTTGCCGTCAATGGTCACGGTGCAGGCGCCGCAATGGGAGGTTTCGCAGCCGATATGCGGACCGGTGACATTCAGCCGCTCGCGCAGCGTGTAAATCAGAAGCTCGCGCGGCTCGGCGAGGAATTCCTCTTCCTTGCCGTTTACGGTGATTTTGTAGTGTTGTTTCTGTGACATGAAATTTCCCCTCAGGCACGCGACCAGGCGCGTGTGATGGCCCGGCGCAAGATCACGCCTGCAACATGTTTCTTGAAGGCAACGGGACCGCGGTTGTCCTCTGTCGGGTCGATATCATCCAGCATCGCTGCGACGGCAGCGCTGAGCGCCGCATTATCAACCGATGTGCCGGCAAGGGCGGCGCCGGCGGCTTCGCAATAGACCGGTGTGTCGCTGAGGTTGGTCATCGCGATTGAGGCCGAAGCGCAGGCTGCGCCGTCTTTCACGATTTGAACGGCGGCGGCAGCGGTGGCGTAGTCGCCGATTTTCCGCTTCTGCTTTTCATAGGCATAGCCCCCCTTGGGCAGCGGGATGGAGATCGCTGTCAGGACCTCTTGGTCTTCGCGTGCGGTCATATAGGCGGCTTCGTAAAAATCCCGAGCGGCGATCTCGCGCTCGCCATCCGGGCCAACCACGGTAAAGGCTGCATCAAGGCACTGCATCAGGCCGGGCATGTCGTTGCCGGGATCGCCGTTTGCCACATTGCCGCCGACAGTGCCCATGTAGCGGACCTGAGGATCCGCGATTTGCAATGCGGCCTCGCGCAGGATCGGTGCGGTTTGTGCAAGGTCGGGGTGATCGATAATGGCGGCTTGGGTCACCATTGCGCCGATGCGGATGGCATCCGCGCCGATCTCGATCCCGGACAAGCCGTCGACATCCTGCAGGTCGATCAGGTGCTGCACGTCAGCCATGCGCAGTTTCATCATCGGGATCAGGCTGTGACCGCCCGCCATGACGCGCGCCTCATCGCCGTGTTCTTCAAGGATGGACAGCACTGCGGCCATATCTTTGGGCCTATAATATTCAAATGCCGCTGGAATCATTGGCACTCCTCCCTTCATGCGAATGTTCTGGCTGAGGGAGATGACTGCATAGGCCCGTGTGCGAGGGCTTCAGAATTTCAATGAAAACCCGGTAATTCGCACGAAATGCGTCTTAGGTTGCACGAACTGCGCCGGCCTGCGACGCAAGGGCATCCTGAATGGTTCTGAGTTTGGAGCGGCTGACCGGAGCAGGCGGCAGTTCGTCGCCGTCAAAGAGGCAGCGGCCCTTGTCCTTGGTCCGTTCGAACCTGGCAACGCGCTGCGGATTCACCAGATAGCTTCTGTGTGTCTGCAAAAAGCCGGCGGGCAACAGCCGCTTGGCGGCTTCTGTCACGGGCCAGACGCAAAACAGGCGGTCTTTTTCTGTGTAGACTTGGGTGTAATGCCCGTCCGCCCGGACAAACAGAACGTCCTCGGCGGAGATAAAGACTTTGCCGCCATCCCGTTCGCAGGGAATTTGCAGCAGCGGCTGTGCAGCTTCCGGTGCCGGACTGGCTGCGGGCGCGGCATCCTGATGTTTGGGGGCGGGCAGGTAGGTCACGCTGACCCACAGGCAGGCGCCGAACATGATGAAACTGAAGAATATCACGCCGAGCGCGAGAGTCTCATTGCTCATCAATGGGCCGAACTCGGCGCTGCTTGGAACGGCAGCGAACCTGGTGCCGGCCATGGCCAGGAAGTGAACACTGCAGACGGCGGCGGCAAAACAGATCGTTCCCAGGACGATGTGCCTGTTTGTTCGTTGCCCGTAAGCAATCCCGAAGGCCAGCATGCAAAGCGCGATTGCGGCGACAGAAGACAGGATGACGCCAGCGGGCGTATAGACCGCGCGGCACAGTTCCAGCCCGGCCATGCCGATATAATGCATCGCCAGAATCCCAACCCCGACCAGGCCACCCGCCATTGCAATTGTCAGGCGGCTGCGGCCGGTGAAGTGAAGCAGGATGAGAGCGGCTCCGACAATCAGGATTGCCACCAGCGCGGAAACAAGGGTGATCGCGGCATCATAGTAGAACAGGACCGGCATCTGCAGCCCCAGCATCGCTACGAAATGCATCGCCCAGATGCCGCCGCCCAGGGCCACTGCAGCCAGGCTGACCGAAGCCTTCTTGTGGAAGACCGGCTTGGCCGCGAGGTCGCGTGTCATCGACAATCCGGTGAAGCCGGCCACCAGGGCTACCAGGCAGGACATGGCGACGAGTAAGACATTGTGGCTGGTGTCAAGAAGATCCATGTGCGCAAGCTGACCAAAAAAGCCGGTGATTAGCAAACATAACGATGAGCAAGGCGGATCAAATTTACCGTATGCAGGGGCTGCCAGCCGCCTGGGGACATGCCTGCAGTGTTTTTTTGCAGTGTCTTGGGGCTTCTGTGCAGCTGCACGCCGCGGGCTGCAAAGGTGAAATATGGTCTTGCCCGTGCAATAGCCCATTGGGCGCGGTTTTTGTCAGGGCGTCTTTAGCTGCTGAATGATAACGTGTTAAGTTATGTACGATGCAGACAGGGAGAGATGGATGGCTTGGATCAAAACGGTTGAATATGCATCAGCGTCGGGCAAGCTGAAGAAGCTGTATGACCGTCTTAAGGGGGCGGGTCCGGTTGAGCGTATCGACAACATCATGATGGTGCATTCCCTGCGGCCGCATTCGATGGAGGGCCATATGGCGCTTTACAAGAATGTGCTGCATCACTCCGGCAACCAGGTTCCCAAGTGGTTTCTGGAGGTGCTTGGGGTCTGGGTGTCCAGTCTCAATGACTGCGGATATTGTGTTGAACATCACTTTGCGGGCTTGCAGCAGCTGTTGGGCGATGAGCCGCGGGGGCTGGCGATCCGGGCGGCGATCGAGGCGCGCATGCCGGAAACCGCACCGCTGGAGCCTGCGCAGATTCTGGCGATGGGCTATGCGCGCAAACTGACCGAAGCGCCTGCCAGTGTGAGCGAAGACGATGTGGCAGCATTGCGCGCGGCGGGGGTCGAGGATGGTGAAATCCTGGAGATCAATCAGGTGACGGCCTATTTTTCCTATGCCAACCGGACGGTGCTGGGTCTGGGATGTTCGACCAGAGGCGATGTGCTGGGGCTGAGCCCGAATAATTCGGAGAACTCCGATGACTGGGGGCATACCTAGGGGCGCTGCCCCTCGGCCATGGCGGGCCTCACCCCGGGGGATTTGAGACCAGAAAGAAGCAGGCGGCTTGTTGGGCGGTGTTTTTGCTGCGTGAAGGGCGTATCTTTTGTTGCAGGTCAGCCCGGTGTGGCAGCATCTGCCAGCCAGCGGCGAAATCGATTTCAAGGACCGCTCCTGGTATAATCTGGCGAGGGGAAGCGGATGCCGGTATGGTCCGCTATCCGGCTGTAACAAGGCTGTATCTAGCTCATGCAGGCAGAGCAGTGGCGGCGGTTTTCCTTGTACAGGGCCGATCCGCTGAAACAGTGGAAGCTGCCGTTGGTCCGTAGGGCCTTGCTGGATTATCCGGGCAAGAACCCGGAGTTTGCGCAGGCACTGGTGCCCCTGATTGTTGGCCAGGCGTGTCAGGTAATCCAACAGCCGGGTTACATCCTGGGCTAGGTGCTGCACCTGGAGCAAATGGGCGCGCTGATCCTTGCCTGCCGAACGGGCCGACGCTTGCGGGGCTGTGCGGCAAGGCTTAGACCTTGGGCCATGAAACATTTTCTTCCTTTGCTTGCGTTTGCATTTCTGCCCCCGCAGGGAGCCGTGGCACATCCGCATATCTTTGTTGAGACCGGGGTGAAGCTTGAGATTTCGAAGGACGGGCTGTTGCAGGCAGTGGAGATCACCTGGGCCTATGATGAATTTTATTCTCTGCTGATCTTTGAGGACCGGGGGCTGGACGGTGACTATGACGGGACGCTGACCCAACAGGAGCTGGCGCAGCTGCAGGGGTTCGACCTGGCTTGGAGCGCGGGATTTCAGGGGGACACCTATCTGACCCGGGCAGGTGAGGCGCTGGGCTTGGGTGCGCCGGAGCATCTGTCGACCGAAGTGACCGATGGGCGGATCACCACAAGACACCGGCGCAGGCTGGCAGAGCCGCAGGCCGCAGATGGGATCGTGATCAAGGCCTATGATCCGACCTACTACACGGCTTACACCGTGAACCAGGGGCTGGAGATTTCTGGCGGCTGCCAGGGCAGCATTACGCCGCCGGATCTGGACCAGGCGTATACCCTGGTGGAGGAGCTGCTGTACGCGATGCCGACAGATCAGGCCGAGGCGGCCTATCCGGAAGTGGGCGAGGCCTTTGCCGATACAATCCGCTTGAGATGTGGCGCATAAGGTGAAGTTTTTATTAACAATAGCAGCATTCTGCATGGCTGCCCTTGCGGTCTGGCTCTGGGGTTTTGATGGGGCAGGCGCGGTTTCTGCCTGGGCGGCGGAAGGCCAGCGCGAGGTGCAGACTGCGATGGCGCGTGGGCTCAGGGCGTTACGGGCAGGTGAGCCGGGGGCGTTGATGGCGCTGTTGTCCCTGTGCTTTGCCTACGGGTTCTTTCACGCCGCCGGGCCGGGGCATGGCAAGCTGGTGATCGGTGGTTATGGCATGGGCAAGCCTGTGCCTTTGACGCGACTGGCGGGGCTGGCACTGGTGTCTTCGCTGGCGCAGGCGGCAACCGCAGTGTTGTTGGTCGCGGGTGGGCTGATGCTGCTGGATTGGGGGCGCGAGCAGCTGACCAGTGCCGCAGAGGATGTGCTGGCGCCGGTGTCCTACGGGCTGATTGCGCTTGTGGGGCTGTGGCTGCTGGTACGGGGCGGGCGGCGGCTGCTGGCAAGCTGGGCGATTCCAGCGAAAGTGCATGCAGGTCACACTCACCATCACGGTCACAGTCATGACGACGGGGTCTGTACCTCCTGCGGGCACCGGCATGGGCCGACGATGGAAGAGGCTGCCAGTGTTCATTCCCTGCGGGACGCGCTGGCGATTGTCGGTGCGGTGGCGCTGCGACCCTGCACCGGGGCGGTGTTCCTGCTGCTCTTGACCTGGCGCATGGGTGTGCTGTGGGCCGGGATCGCCGGGGCCTTTGCCATGGGGCTGGGTACAGCAACGGTGACTGTGGCGGTGGCAGCTGCCACGGTGACCCTGCGCAAGGGTGCGCTGGCGCAGATGGAAGGAACCGGCGCGTTGCGGGCAGCGGCCCTGCTGGAGATCCTGGCGGGCGCCGTGGTGGCAGTGCTGGCCAGCCAGATCATGCTGCGGGCGTTGTGAGAGGGGCAGGCGAAGGCAGTGGGTGAATGGCACCCACGTGACCTCATCGCTTTGCCGTTTGTGTCGGGCGCGGTTTAGGGAATGCTCTCAACCAGACAACCTTGCTTTGACCTTTTTACTAACCATTGGGCCGGTTACCAGAGAAAGCGAGATGCGGCATCTGAAGCGCGCAGCAAGCAGGGAAATTGGCGGCATTTTTCAGTCCGGTTGTTTTTTGGCAGGGTGATACAGTCCTGCCGTGGCAAGGGGCTGTAAAGAGCCCATCGAGTAGAATGCTGCAGCGCCGCTAAAGGATTGCCTGGTCATGGTTTTGACTGCAGGCGGAACTCTTCAATTTGATGGAAGTTCTTTGTACCCTTTGAAAACCAGCAAAGCACCAACGCCCAAAAGACCCAAAGCACTCAGCTTCTCGATACTGAAACGGCCGGAAAGGGTTTTTTGAAATGCGTACATTGCAATAAGTGCGTATCCGAAGATGAAAGCAGCATCCAGGCCCACAAAAATCGCTCCATAGATCAATGATTGCATTGCAACGCTGTGCTCTGGAGAGATGAAACCGGGGAAAAGCGCAACGAAAAAGACAATGGCCTTGGGGTTCGTCACGCATGCAAAGAACCCGGCAAAGAAAGTTGCCTTGGGAACCGTGCCGACGTGTGCCGGTGCTTGTTTTGTGGTTGCCGAGCTACGCAGCGATTGCCAAGCGAGAAACAAAATAAAGACACCGCCTGCGATCTGGAGATAAGGCAGGATGATTTCAGACATTGCCATCAGCGTTTGAAGACTTGCAACCGCGATCAGTATGTGGATGACCGATCCAAGGGCATCCCCCGCAACCGTAACCGCCGCAGCGCGTGGCCCGAACCTGACCGCCTGCGATGATGCAAGTGCGACAGAGGGTCCAGGAGTGACCACAATCAGCAGTGTCGCTGTCAAAAAGCTCATGAATAGAAGCGTATCCATGATCCCACCTGCCGTGAATGATTTGCGCCGAAGCTATGCCGAACAGGGAACAGGGTCGAGTGGGAAAATTCAAACCTATAAGCCCGGATTCTCTATAGGTAATTTGTGTAGAGGGTTCATAGCCGACAAGCCAGCCGCTTGTTTTAGCGGCAGAAAAGTCCTGCGGTCTGGACATTGACCCTTCGTGCTCCGAAGGTCGGATCTACCTATGGGCCAGCTATGCGGATTTACTCTGTCAACGCATCCTCCAGCATTGCAAACAGCGGCGACAGGGTCAGATGCGCGGACATCAGGGCGGCCATCGGGGCGGCTTGCTCCTGCGCGGTCATTTCGTGCCACAGTGTCAGCGATTTGCGGCGCAGCTGGGGGCCGTGGGGATGCGCTTTGCCATAGGGGGCGGGGACGCGTTTCAGTTCCGGCTCCTTGGCTGCAAAACCGCCAAGCGCCAGCACGCCGAGGAGGGCTGAGACCTCATCCCCCCATGCGCCGTCCAGGGCTGTGCGCCAGCGGGCGGTTTGCTGCGGTGAAAAACCCATGATGCCGCCGCCGACGGTGCAGTAATCGGGGGCGATGCCGAGGAACAGGGCGCAGCCTGCGCCGTTCACCGTCCACATCATGTGCAGATGGGTGTTGTAGGGGGTCTTGTCTTTGGAAAACCGCACATCGCGCTGGGGGCGGAACAGTTTGGTTGCAACCGTGGCGCCGCTGCGTTTGGACACCGCTTGGGCAACCTCGTCCAGCAGCAGCCGGGCGGGTGACTTGAGCTGTGTTTCGTATTGCGCCCTGTGGTCGTTGAACCATTCCCGGCTGTTGTTCTGCGCCAGCCCGGCCAGAAAGGCATGGGCATCGGGGATCAGCTGGGTGAAAACGTCGGGCATCAAGGGCTCCTGCAGAGGGGGTGGTGCCTGTGCAGAATACCACCAATACCTCATGCACTGGCAAGGGAACTCTGCTCTTGCGGTGGGATGTTGGCCGTCTTATGGCTGGCCGTATGAGTATGTTAGCGACCAAAGCTTCCGCAATGTCCGTGGGTGGTCATGTCCGGGCAATTGCCATTCTGGGCCTGCCGTTGATCGGCGGCCATGTGGCGCAGTTTGCCATTGGCCTGACCGATACGGTCATGCTGGGCTGGTACGGGGTTGATGAGCTGGCGGCGGTGACGCTGGGCTCATCCTATTTCTTCTCGATTTTCCTGCTGGGATCGGGCTTTGCCTTTGCGGTGATGCCGATGGTGGCAGCGGCGGCCGGCGCCGGCGAGGAGCAGCAGATCCGCCGTTCGACCCGCATGGGCTTGTGGCTGTCGCTGCTGTACGGAGCGCTCGCGATGCCGCTGCTGTGGTGGTCGGAACCTATTTTGCTGGTGCTGGGGCAGGAGGCAAAGGTGGCGCATGATGCTGCTGAATACCTGCGGATTGCCGGCTGGTCGCTGTTTCCGGCGCTGTTGTATATGGTGGCGAAATCCTATCTGGCGGCGCTGGAACGCACGCAGATCGTGCTGTGGCTGTCTGTCTTTGCCGCAGTGATCAACGCGCTGGTGAACTATGCGCTGATCTTTGGCAACTGGGGGGCGCCTGAGCTGGGGATTGCCGGTGCGGCCATAGCCTCGCTGGTGACCAACGGCCTGTCCTTTGTGGTGGTACTGGCCTATGCGCTGAAGGTGCTGCCGGAGCATGAGCTGTTGAGAAACTTCCACCGACCGGACTGGGAGATGATGGGCAAAGTGTTCCTCATGGGCACTCCGATCGGTCTGACGACCCTGGCAGAGGCCAGTCTGTTTGCAGCCTCGGCCATGATGATGGGCTGGCTGGGCACGGCGCCACTGGCGGCGCATGGGATTGCGATCTCGCTGGCGGGGCTGACGTTCATGGTGCATCTGGGCCTGTCCAATGCTGCCACCATCCGGGCAGGCAATGCCTTTGGTCGCGGCGACCGGGCGCATCTGGCGCGCGGCGGCAAAGTGGTGACGGTGATGTCGCTGCTGGTGTCGGCGGTGGCGATTGTCCTGTTTCTGACCTTCCCGGACGCACTGATGTCGCTGTTTCTGGATGCAGAAGATCCGCAAAGGGACCAAATTCTGCTGATCGGTGGTGTTCTGATGGCGGCGGCGGCGCTGTTTCAGCTGATGGACGGGATGCAGGCAGTGGCGCTTGGGCTGTTGCGCGGGGTGCAGGATACCGGGATGCCCATGGTGATTGCTGCGCTCAGCTATTGGGCGGTTGGCATTCCAGCCTCTTATGTATTTGGCTTTATGCTGGGCTGGGACGGTCTGGGCGTTTGGATGGGGCTGGTTGCAGGGCTGACCTGCGCAGGGCTGTTCCTGATGCTGCGGTTCTGGCGCCGGTCCATCAAGGCCGTGGGCGCGGCCACCTGAGGACGCCAAGGTCGGGTTTGATGGGGGCGGCTGCCCGAACGGCTCGGTGTTTGCGCGGGGCATCCGGCAGGCTGCGGATATGACGCGCAGGATTTTGCCAGGTCTGCATGCGCAGCCGGGCACGCGCGGAAAGCCGCAGAAACCGGAGTTGCATCTGCGCGGACAAAGGCCTGTTTGGTTTTGAAGGCGGTAAACTGCTTGTTTTGATAGAGAAAAACGGCGCTGATGCGCCGGGATGCCTGCCGGATGCGGTTGGGGATGGCGCCGTGCCAGAGCGCGACATAGCTGTTTGCCACGGTCCGCGGGACGCTCCCCGGACCGCAACAAACCAAAGGATGACTGGAGTGTCTCACATGAAAAACTTTGCCCTGACCGCCGCTGCCGTTGCTGCCCTGACTGCTTCTCCGCTGGCTGCAAAAGACCTGGCCGCCGAGCTGGACGCTGACGGCAATGGTACGTTCTCGCTGGATGAGCTTCAGCTGGCGTTCCCGGAACTGACTGCGGAAACTTTTGCCACCATTGATGCCAATGCGGATGGGGAGGCCGATGCGGCTGAGGTCAGCGCGGCGATCGAGGCAGGAGTACTGACCCAGGCAGGCTGATCCCTGCCCAAGCCGCTGATGCGCCATCATGCTGCGCCTCTCTTGCCTTTCAGGGGCAGGCGCATACTCCCTTGCAGCCGCGCAGATGATGGCACAGCGCAGGAGAGGCCCCGTGGATCGCGGGGCCTTTTTGCCTGTGCCGGGTGGCGGTTGTGCAGCATTTTCAGTCGGGTTTCAGGGGGTGGGCCGGGCGTCCTGCCTGTAGGGTCCGCGCAGATCAGAAACACTTGCGCTGGGCATCATCCCGCCCGCGGAATCCGGAGACAGACCCTATGTCCAAACCCATCGTCCTTATCACCTCGGCCACTGGCCGTATCGGCCGCGAATTGGTGGCACGCCTGGCGCAGGCGCAGCAGTTCACGGTGCGCGCCTGCTATTTCAGCGAGTCCAAGGCTGATCAGCTGACGGCGCTGGGAGCGGATGAAGTGGTCAAGTTTGACCTGTCGGAACCCGCCACCTGGGAGGCCGCGCTGGACGGTGTCTCGGCGATCTACTCTGCTTCGCTGGACCCGATGCTGGAGGGGCATCTGAATTTCTGCAAGGGGCTGGGAGCGCGCCAGAATCAGATCAAGCATGTGGTGCGTGTAAGCTGCATGGGCGCGGATACCAATACAGCGGATTACGATGCGGACACCCATGCATCGCGCGCCGGTGCCGGCATTCCGCTGATGCTGCAGCATTACTGGTGGGGCGAGAAGGCGCTGATCGATGCGGGGCTGAATGTGACCGCGCTGCGCAATAACTTCTTTATGAACCACCTGCTGAAGACCGACTGCGAAACCATTGAAACCGAAGGCTGGTTCTCCAATCCCCTGGGCAATATGCGCAATTCTTTCGTCGCCACCCGCGACATTGCAGAAGCTGCAGCGGTGGTGCTGAGCGAAGGGCCTGAGCGCCACGGCAACAAATTCTATGACATCACCGGCCCGGCGCCGCAGTCGATGGCAGAGATTGCCGCAGATCTGGGCCATGCGATGGGCAAGGAGATCGAATACCGTCCGCAGTCGATGGAGCAGTTCGAGGCCGATTTCGGTGCCACCCGCGCCGAGTTCTTTGAATATCTGACCAACGGTTTCTACACCCGCTGCAGTCCGGATTTCTACAACATCACCGGCCACAAGCCGACGTCCTATTATGACTATCTGACCACCAAGGGGGCCAGCGGCGAAACCGGGCTGGAGGAGCTGTGGCAGGGCAACCTGTGGAAGAAGGGCGTGGATGCGATGAAAGACGCGGCAGGTGCCAAGGCATCCTGATCAAGGCAAATGGTGCGGCGGGTGATGTGCCCGCCTCGCCTGACGCTGTGCCGGTCCGGGCAAGCGCAAGTGTGCGTTGAGATCAGCGGCATCGCGCTATAACCTGCAGCCGGTTTCTTCAGTCAACGGCGGGAGGTGGCCCCAGTGGTGGCAAGGGCGCGGATATATGTGGCAGCGGTTTTTCGGGCAGCTGCAGTGTTTGCCTGTTTGATGTTGTGCCAGCCCTATCCAGCCCAGGCCGGTCCTGACACAGGACAGCAGCGGGCCGGGTTATTGTGGAACAGGACTGGGTTGCCCGCGGTGTTTCCGTTGCAGGTGAAGACACCTGCAGGAGCAGATTACTTTCTGACGTTAACAGACCAAAAGACGGGCGAGGATGCTTTGGCTGCCTTCATAAAGGGAGGCGCCTTTTTCAAGGTGCTGGTGCCGCCGGGTCAATTTGTGCTGCGTTTTGCCAGCGGCAAGGAGTGGCAGGGGGAAGACGCTCTGTTCGGTCCTGACACCCGGCATTTCGAGATGCCTGAGCCCTTGGAGTTTGCTGTGCGTGGGTTTGGGGGGAAAGCAGGCCACGTCGTGACCCTGCGCCGGCCGCGCCCCGGGCGCAGCTGGCTGGCAGCCTTGAAATCGCAGTCCATTTGCCAAATTGCCCGCCTGGAGATCCCGCATTCTGCGTTGCCGGACCCGCAGCCAGGTGGCCGCTTACGTCAACTGAGCCTGGACGCGCGAAAGCAGGAGAGGCTGCATTTGAAGAGGCTGCAGGCCGAGCGGTTTCGCCGTCAGAATCTGGTGCAGACGGATGAGACCGGCCAGCTGTATACCAGACATCTTCCGGCGCTTCTGTCTGCATCGCAGAAAAGGCAGAAAACGCACAACAGGATTGAGCCGCGACTGACACAGAGCCTCCGGTCCTACGCTGTCCGTTCACGGTTTTGCGGCTAAGAGAGACACTAGCCGTCGCCACGTACCTTCAACATCAGCCGTCGCCACGTACCTTCAACATCCGGTCTGCCTTTTTGCGCACCAGCACGCTGCGCAGATCGTGCATCGCGAGCAGAAGAGCGTCGGTGACCTCCTCCAGCTGCGCGTCCGTTGCCCGGCTGTTGGCCCAATGGGCGGTCAGGTTCAAATGGTCGACGGCGCGGTGGATGTCGTCCATATCGCGGGCGGCCAGGGTGGCGGTGCGGGCCTGCATCCAGGATTTGATCTCGGCAAGATCCTGTTCGCTGAGCGCGCGCTGGCCATGTGGTTTGATCTCGCCGTTGCGGATGTTCACAACGGCGATCTGGTCCATTTCAATCCGCCGGTTGCGGTTTTCGGTATCCACGCGGAAGACAAACGCGCCGTTTTCACGGACGCGGAAAAAATACTCCGGCAGTTCGGCGCTCATGCTTTGTCTCCTGTTTACGTCAGCGAGGCGCAGAAGTTCTGAATGCGGAGGCAAGCCTCTTCCAGCGCTTCGTCCGATGTAGCGTAGCTGACGCGGAAATTGGGCGACAGGCCGAATGCTGCACCAAAGACCACGGCGACGTCTGCTTCTTCCAGCAGCGCTGTGGCAAAATCCTCGTCTGTTGCGATCACCTTGCCTGCAGGCGTGGTTTGCCCAATCAGCCCGGCGATGGAGGGGTAGACGTAAAAGGCCCCTTCGGGCACCGGGCAGGAGATGCCTTCGATCTCATTCAGCATTTTGACAACCAGATTGCGGCGGCGCACGAATTTTTCGTTATTGGGCGCCAGGAAATCCTGGGTCCCGTTCAAGGCTTCCACCGCGGCCCATTGGCTGACGGAACAGGGGTTGGAAGTGGATTGTGACTGCACCTTGCGCATGGCGCCGATCAGTTTTTCGGGGCCTGCGGCATAGCCGATGCGCCAGCCGGTCATGGCATAGGCCTTGGAGACGCCGTTGCAGGTGAGAGTGCGGTCATACAACGCCGGTTCAACTTCAGCTGGGGTGCAGAATTCGAACCCGTCATAGGCGAGGTGTTCATACATGTCGTCGGTCATCACCCAGACATGCGGATGGCGCATCAGCACGTCGGTCAGCTCTTTCAGCTCTGCCCGGCTGTAGCCTGCGCCGGTGGGGTTCGACGGCGAGTTGAAAATGAACCATTTGGTCTTGGGGGTGATCGCGGCTTCCAGCTGATCTGCGGTCAGCTTGAAATGGGTCTGCAGCGAAGTCTCGGCAATCACCGGCGTGCCGCCGGCCAGCAGCACCATGTCGGGGTAGGAGACCCAATAGGGGGCTGGGATCACAACCTCGTCGCCCTCGTTCAGAGTGGCCATCAGCGCATTATAGAGCGTCTGCTTGCCGCCGGTGCCGACCGAAACCTGCGCAGGCGTGTAGTCCAGCCCGTGGTCGCGTTTCATCTTGGCACAGACCGCCTGTTTCAGCTCCGGGATGCCATCGGGGGCGGTGTATTTGGTCTTGCCTGCGGCGATGGCAGCGACGGCGGCATCCTTGATGTTCTGCGGCGTGTCAAAATCCGGCTCGCCGGCGCTGAGGCCGATGACATCGCGCCCCGCTGCCTTCAGTTCTGCCGCCTTGGCGGTCATCGCAATAGTGGGTGACGGTTTTACACGCGATAGGGTCTCCGACAGGAACGACATGGGGGCTTGGCCTCGGTTTGTATGTTTATCACAACTGTCATAGGGTGCGGCTAGACAGCGATCAAGCTGCGTTCGAAACTGGATTTAGGAGAACTGGCAATGACTGAGCAGACCAACGATTGGTATGGCCCTGATGCTGCGACTTTTGGCGACCGCGTTGCCGCGGCGCGCGAAGCAGCCGGTATGACCCAGGGCCAGCTGGCGCGGCGGCTGGGAATCAAAAAATCCACTCTCAGCGCCTGGGAGCGGGACCTGTCGGAGCCGCGCGCCAACAAGCTGACCATGCTTGCGGGAGTGCTGAACGTATCTATGTCCTGGCTGCTGACAGGCGAGGGTGAAGGCATGTCGGAACCGGCGCCGCTGGAGCTGGAAGCCGGAGATTTCGCCAGCGTTCTGAACGAGCTGCGTTCGCTGCGCAGTGAAATGCGCCAGAATGCAGAGCGGGCTGCAAGGCTGGAAAAGAAACTGCGGGCGGTGCTGCAGGTGAGCGACTCTCCGGCGGCGGAATCTGTCTGAGTCGGGAGGATGCAGGAAGACCGTGCCACTCGCCTGAAACGGCTGCAGATGCGTTCGATGCGCCGGGGTATCAAGGAAATGGATATCCTGCTGTCGGCGTATTCTGCCGCCAGCTTGGAGCATATGGATGCTGAAAAGCTGGATCTTTACGACCAGCTGCTGCATGAAAATGATCAGGATCTGTACCAATGGGTGACGGGCCAGGCGGAGCCGCAGGAGCGGTTCCGCACCCTGATTGCGGAGATAGCGCAAACCCATCAAAAATAATAAAATTCGGGCTTAACAGATTTTTCGGGAATTATTGGCATCTTGCCTCAGAAGCAAATTCGAGTCGGAGATGCGAATGAGTATGGAAATGCCAATCAGCCAGACGGACCGCAAAGGGTTCATGACTGGCTATCTGGAGGCGCTGGGTCTGCTTGAGCGCCTTCATCGTCTGCTGCTGGACGTCATCAAGGACGAGTTTGAACGCGTCGGTGTGCTGGAGATCAATGCGGTCCAGGCGCTCTTGCTGTTCAATATCGGGGACAATGAGGTGACCGCCGGGGAATTGAAGTCCCGCGGTTATTATCAGGGCAGCAATGTCAGCTACAATCTGAAGAAACTGGTCGAGATGGGCTATATGCACCATCAGCGCTGCGAGATCGACCGCCGTTCAGTACGGGTGCGCCTGACCCAGCGCGGCCGTGAGATCCGCGATATCGTGTCGGCACTGTTTTCCCGCCATGCCGAAGGGCTGGAAGGCAAAAACGTGATTTCTTCCGAAGGGATCGAGGATATTACAGCCTCGCTGAAGCGTATGGAACGCTACTGGTCGGACCAGATACGCTACATCTATTAAACTGTCGGCCAGGGAAACGTTCTGGCAGGCAATGGCTGCAGAGCCGGGGAACCCCGGCTGGCCAAAGACGGAGCATAGGGGAAACCGTGCTCTGACCGTTTCGAAGGGTAAAGCGCCGGATCCGGAAAGGGTCACGGCAGAGGGCTGCAGAAGCGGCTGCCCTTTTTCGCGGATACTTGTTCTTGATCATTGGTGCGCATCACCGGCTGCCCATCTGGGCTGCGCCGGTTTTTTGCATGAGCGGGCGCGCTATGCAGGAGACCTGCTGCAAAAGATCCGCAGAGCGGAGCGCGGCTGGCGGCGCCTGGCACAGTGTTGCACAGCGCACCACAGGCCTGCTTTCGGGGCAGCAGGCCGCTGCCCTGTTACCAGTGGCCGGTGTTTTCCATGCTGGCCCAGGGCTCAGCCGGGGGCAGGGGATCGCCGTTTTGCAGCAGTTCAATCGAGATATTGTCGGGAGAGCGCACAAAGGCCATGCGGCCATCGCGCGGCGGGCGGCTTATGGTGACACCGTTGTCCATCAGGTGTTGGCAGGCGGCATAGATGTCATCAACCCCATAGGCAAGGTGGCCGAAATGGCGGCTGTCACTGGGCAGCCCGTCATCACCGTCCCAGTTCCAGGTCAGTTCCACCGGGGCCTCTTCCTGCCCCGGGGGCGCCATGAACACCAGGGTGAAACGGCCTTGTTCATTCTCATAGCGTCGGGTCTCCTGCAGGCCAAGAAGCCGGTAGAAGGCCATGGATGTTTCCAGGTCTTTCACCCGGACCATGGTGTGCAGATAGGTGAGGGGCATCAGCGGTCTCCTGCTTTTGTTTTCGGGAACTTTAGCAGCGCCCGCCGTGAAGGCCAGCAGAAGCACGGGGGCTTTCAGAATTTTGATTCAACGCCGAGAGAGATCGAGAATTCGGAGCTGTCGTAGCGGCTGTGGTTGGAACTGCGCTTGCCTGCCCGGATGCGCATCATCGGTGCGAAGCCTGCGTAGTCGTAGTCTTCGAAAAACACGTTTAAGTCCGCATAGAGAGAGTTGTCCTGTCGGCCGCCGGGAATGGCCTGCCAGCCAAAACCGTTGTGGAAGACGTGACCGGGATAGTCCGCAGCCCCCAGGATCAGCCCGGTGCTGACTTTGGCAGGGCCGATGGCCTGTGCAAGAGCGTAGCCGATCCGCATGGTTGCGGATGTTCCTGCGGAATTGACATTTCTGGTATGGGTGTCCCGCAGGCCGAAAGAAAAGCTGAGACTGTTGCCGTTCTCCAGTTGCCGTGACAGCGAGGCGCCGAGGCCGAATACATCGGCTCTGAGCGCGTTCACGCGCGGGTCGAGCCGGTGTTCGGCGCTGCCATGGACGGTGAGCCGGTTTTGGCTGGAGAGAGACCAGCTGCGGGAGCCGGACAATTTCACAAGATTGTAGTTTCGTTTGCCGCCATACCAGGAGGTCGCGCCAGTCAGGGCGATCCGCGCGCTGCCGCCGCTGTCTGCCTGACCGGCTGCAAAAGCATGGCTCAAGGTGATTTCACCGTAAGTGGACCCAAATTCGCGATTGCGCGGCGTGCTCGTGTGAATCAATTCCGCCAATGCTGCGGCTTCTTCCTTGGCGCTGGAAGACAGCGCAACACGCTGGACATAGAGGCGCCCGCTGAGCGAGGTCAGGCTTGTTTTGCTTTGCCGCAAACGGCGGCCGATGCTGGTGTCCAGCGTGCCGATGAGCCCAGAGAGAGCAATGGCCCGCGGGCCTAGCCTGTTTTGATGCGAACTCAGGCCGTCGATTTCCTGGGTAGCCGCATCCGAACCACTATTTACATTGTTTGATGGTTTCACCCCGCCGCTGATCCGGAAAGACCACGGGCTGATCCGGCGCAAGGTCTTGTAGTCTTTGGCGATCAGGGCGTCGGCCTTGCTGTCCGGAGCGTGAACCGCGGTCCGGCGCAGCCAGTATTGCGACAGCACCGGGCTGCCGCCCTGAAAGGCCAGGCGAGAGGCCAGCTGGCCAATCTGAAACTTGGCGGCACTGTCAGGAGCATAGCGAAAGGCACGGGCTGCAGCCTGGCGTCCCTTTGCGGGCCGACCGGTTTGGGCATAGGCTGCCGCTTGCAGATGCCAGGCGATGTGATTCTTGCGGTTGGCTTCCAACAAGGCGTCCGACAGCTGTAATGCCAGCTTTGGATTGCCGTTTTCCAGAGCATGAGCAGCAAGCGCCTGGCCTTGCCCTAACGTCAAGTGGGCTTGGGTCCGCGAGGACTCCTGAGCTTGGGGTTGACCGCTGAAAACGGCCAACCCGACAAGTGTTGCCAGGACTCTGTGCATTTTTACGGTGCTGGCTGGTCGCAAACCGGATCGCTGTGATCACCGCCGCATTGGCCAAGAACAAAAATGCCGTATTCTTCGATGGTTGCGGGGAGGCCGTCGATATGATTGGTGGCGTGTACACTGCCTGCAACGGATTGGGCATTTGCGCCGGAAAAGATCCCGCCATACTCGCCGACTGCCACTTGATCGATGGTTGCCGTGCCTGTGAACGTGCCGTCTTCGGTAATTGCGTCAGGGGAAAGTTCCAAATCGGCCGGCGAAGCCTCACCTCTATCTGGTACTACACGGTTGTAGATCACCCCGTTTACAGTGTTGTCCCTGAAGTCAGCGTTGATGAAAACGTCGCCGGTAATCTCCGCACCCTGACTAGGGAGAAGTTCCGCTGGGGTTCCAGAGGCTACCGGAAGCAAATCTTCGCTGCTGCCAGCGGTGTTCAGCAGTCCGACGTAGGTCCCTGCATAGCTGACAAGCCCACCGGAGCCCTGATCGGTTACCGGCGCAGAAAAGGCGCCTGTGCGGCCGTAGTTGGTGCCGGCAAAGTAATAGTTGAACTGACCGCCTGTTGCGACAACGACGGCATAGCCGCCCTCGATCTCGCGAACGTAAGCGGTGGAATGGCGGTCGAGAGACGAGTCTTGAACTGTGTATGCCTCGTATCCGTTCCGGTCGAGCGCAGGTTTGCGCACGTAAGAGGATGAGAATGGCGTTTCGTCCAAGCTAACGCCAGAAACACTCAGCGTTTGATTGGAAGCATTATAGCTAACGCTTTCAAGATCGTTTGCCAAAGCCTCTGGAACAATCGATTCTGTATCGGTTCCGGTCTCTGTGCCATCATCTGTTGTGGCGAAAGGGTTACCCCCGCCGCATGCGGACACCACGGACGCAGCCGCAAGTCCTAGCCAAAAGCGCCTCATCTGCCTCTACCTCAATAAGCTTTTATCGTTTTGCGCCACATTCGGCTGCGGCGCTTCAGTTGTCAATTCAACAGCTCTGTTTTGGCCGCAACCGTGGCGGATGCGCTACCTGTATTTGGTTTGCTATATCGCTTTGGGTGGCAAATATGGTATATTTGCAGTGTGTGAAGGGCGGTGATTTCTGCCTTGGCGCGCGGCGTGCCATTGGGTATGCCGGGTGCGGTATTCCCGGCGGCGGCAGAGGGCAGTGATGCAGCAGTATCTCGATCAGCTACAGTATATTCTGGATCATGGGGAGCCGTCCGGGGATCGGACTGGAACCGGCACGCTGTCCTGTTTCGGGATGCAAACACGCTATTCCCTGGCGGATGGTTTCCCGCTGGTGACCACCAAAAAACTGCATTTGCGTTCGATCATCCACGAGCTGCTGTGGTTCCTGTCCGGCGACACCAATATCCGTTATCTGAAGGAAAACGGGGTGTCGATCTGGGATGAATGGGCCGATGAGAACGGTGACCTTGGCCCGGTGTATGGCCATCAGTGGCGCCAGTTTCCAAAGCTGCAGCTTGCAGAGGGCACAATTGGCGATGAACCCTTGTACCGCGCAGGAAGCGTTGACCAGATTGCGGATCTGGTTGAAATGATACGCAAAAGCCCGGACAGCCGCCGCCTGATTGTGTCGGCCTGGAACCCTTCGGATGTGCCAGATATGGCGCTGCCGCCTTGCCATACTCTGTGGCAGGTGCGGGTGGTGGGCGGCAAGATGCATCTGCAACTGTACCAGCGTTCCGCCGATATGTTCCTGGGGGTGCCGTTCAACATCGCCTCCTATTCGCTGCTGTTGGCAATGCTGGCACATGTGACTGGCTATGAAGCCGGGGATTTCGTGCATACGATGGGGGACGCGCATATTTACTCCAACCACGTAGAGCAGGTGCAGCTGCAACTGTCGCGCACCCCCAAGCCGCTGCCGCAGTTGCGGATCAAGCGGCAGGTTGGATCGATTTTCGATTTCAAGTTCGAGGATTTCGAGATCCTCAACTATGACCCTGATCCGGTGATCAAGGCACCGGTCGCGGTCTGAGAGACAAGGACAACAGGCATGATTACCCTGATCGCGGCGCGGGCGCGCAACGGTGCCATTGGCAAGGACAACGATATTCCCTGGTTTGCACCGGAGGATTTGAAGGCGTTTCAGCGCGAGACCCTGGGAGGGGCCATCATCATGGGCCGCAACACCTGGGACAGCCTGCCGGTGAAGCCTTTGAAGAATCGGCTTAATCTGGTGGTGTCCTCCAACCCGCGGGCAGCAGAGAATGTGCTGCCGTCAATTGAGGCTGCGGTGCAGGAGGCCTATGCCAAAGGGTACCGTCGCGTCTATGGCATCGGCGGCGAGAGGATTTATCGCGGTATGCTGGAGATTGCGGACCGGCTGCTGGTCACTGAGGTTGACCTGACCATCGAGGACGCAGATGCCTATTTTCCCGATTTCGAAGCGGACAGCTGGACCAGGGCCGGGGAAACGGTGCTGCGCGACAGCGATCCGGCCTGCGTGATGGTGGAATATCTGCGACGGGGCTAAGGCGGCCCTTATTGCCTGCGCAGCGCCGGGTCAAAGTCCGGGCGCTGCGCAGACATCGACCTTACACCGTTTTGATGTCAGCCGCCATTTGCCGACCGTCCCGGCCCTCGGTCAGCTGATAGCCGACCTTCATATTGTCGGCGAGACTGGTCATGCCCGACCGTTCCACCGCTGAAATGTGCACGAACACATCCTTGCCGCCTTCATCGGGTTCAATAAACCCGTACCCTTTTGTGGTGTTGAACCACTTCACGGTGCCGCTTGGCATTTCCCGCGTCTCCTTCTACTTTGTGCGTCGTCCCGGGATACCCCGGTGTATCCGGCCCGTTCGCCAATTGCGGAGAACGGAGTCAATCCGAACAACCTAGAGTTTTACACGGGCCGAACGAAAATCAAGAGAAACCAGTGAATTCTACCATAAATTGTGTAGGTTCCGGTTGGGGAGCAACAGGCATCATGAAAATCTACGGGCTCAAGAATTGCGATACCTGCCGTAAGGCGCTGAAACAGGTTCCGGGTTCCAGCTTGATCGATATCCGCGCCGAAGGAATGCCGGACGGCCTGCTGGAAGCAGCTCTGGCGCAGTTCGGCGCCAAGCTGGTCAATACGCGGTCTACGACATGGCGGGGTCTCAGCGAGGAAGACCGTGCCAATGCGCCGCTGGATCTGTTGCAGGCACACCCGGCACTCATGAAGCGGCCGCTGATCGAGCGTGACGGGGAATTATTCCTGGGGTGGGATCAGAACACCAAAGCGGCCCTTGGCGCGGGTTAAGGCGCCGCCTATGTCTGAACCGCAGTTTTTGGGAGACGGATAATGCGCAATGCAGCCCTTGTTCTGGGGATCATCGCCGGGGTTTTCGGCATGGTGGTGGGCTTCTTCGGTTATGGCTATACCGCCGCAGTAGAGCATTTCGGCGAGGTCGACGGACTGGCCGAGCAGGTCGAGAATGTCGAGCAGCTTCGCCTGCTTGCGGTGTTGTCGCCGCTGTTGGCGATTGCCGGCGGTGCGATGGCCCGGGCCCGGGCCTTGTGGGGCGGTATCCTGCTGCTGGGATCGGCGGCGGGGATGTATGCGGGCTTTGGCCTGAATGTCTTCACCATCTTCCCGCTCAGCTTTGCCGCTGTGGGCGGTCTGATGGCGCTGGCGGCCGGCAAACCGGATGAGCCCAAGGCGCATTTCTGATCCATTTACTGACCGCATGAAAAAGGCGCCGCTGCCGGGGCAGGGCGCCTTTTGTAATTGCCAGTTGGCTGCGTCAGGCCATGGCGGGTTCCATACGGGTGCGCAGCAGGGCGTCGGCAGACAAGGCACCTGCGCCTTTGACCACCAGAACCGCCAGCAGGAAGATCCAGAACAGCCG
This sequence comes from Leisingera sp. S232, assembly GCF_049800895.1. NCBI lineage: Bacteria > Pseudomonadati > Pseudomonadota > Alphaproteobacteria > Rhodobacterales > Roseobacteraceae > Leisingera > Leisingera sp. S232. Next base: position 31,098 of record NZ_JBNAFX010000014.1, read on the forward strand.
CTGGTCCAGGATGACCGCGTCGGGGAAGCGGTCGAACAAGGCGCCAAGGGTTTTATCATCGGTGGCGCCATGGCCGTAAACATCGGTGAGCGACTGCACAATGACAAAGCCGATCATGCCCAGCGAGGCGAGGCGTGTGAACAGGCCGACTACGATCAGCAGCGGCAGGATGAATTCAGCGTAAGTGCCGGCCAGAACGACCAGCTTTTGAAACAGTCCGAACTGCGAGACGTCATAGCCAACGGCCTCCAGCTGTTTCGGAAAGATCTGGCTGTAGGCGCCGATCGACGGGCTGAACAGCCCGAAAATGCCGTCGCCCAGCTTGGTCAGCCCTGATTTCCAGAAATAGAGCAGCAGTGTGGAGGCAAAGACGAAGCGGGCCGCCAGCGGCAGCAGCCAGCTGCCGCCTCTTTCCACCTGGCGGAAGATGGCGTCGTGAATGGTGACAAATGCGTGCATGGATTTACCCTTTGCTGTCCAATCCGGTGATTGCGCCGCCCTGCAACAGCAGAGCCAGCGTGGCACCCAAGTCGAAGGTTTCGTCTTCGGCGGCGGCCTGTTCCAGCGCTTCGCCGATGGTTGCGCCCCCCATCAGGGCGCGGATCCAGTAGGCGCCGCCTGGCGGCAGAACCTGGGGAATGGGGTCGAATTCGGGGCGGGTGATCAGCACGTCCTGCGCCTGGGGGGCCGGTTTGGGCGCGCCGTCCTCAGTGTTATAGAGCCAGATGGCGTGAACGGGCCAAGCAGAGCATAGAGCCTGCACCGCAGGTGCCAGCGTTACCCTGGTGTTCATCAGCTGGTCTGGCGACAGGGCGGCAAGCGCGTCAGGCGCAATGGGGGCTGCATCGGCGGCGTGGTAGGCGCGGCGCAGGGCCAGCTCCAGCCGGGCGACATCGCCGAGGTAGCCCAGATGTTTGAGCTGCTCCATGCCTGCAAGGAAGGCCGGGAAATGTTCACCGTAGAACATCATCAGCGGGGATGATGGCGGATGCTGGCGCAGGTAGATGCCTGCCAGTCCGTCCATGTTCTGTTTGCCAAGGAGTTTGGCGATCACCGGAAAGGCGCTGTGCATCGCTTCGGTCAGGGAAACGGCCACATTGTTGCGATAAACGCTGAAGCGGCGCCCGGCAGGCTGGGCCAGTTGATCAATCAGACCGTCCGGCACCGGCTGGCCCGCATCCATCATGGCGCGGGTGAAGTCTGTCTGGGACACGCTCATGCCGGCAGGCGCTCCAGCGCGGTTGCTGCACGGGCGGCCTCAGCCTCCAGAACTTGCCAATCGGGAACGTCGTTGTCCCATTCAATCAGCACCGGCTTGGGGCCGGACTTGGACAATGTGTAGTCCAGCAGGGCCCAGACAGGATCCACAACCGCGCGGCCGTGGCTGTCGATCAGCAGCGGATGCCCGTGATCGACCTCATCCTCGTCATGGCCGCCAAGATGAATTTCGCCGACCTTTTCCAGCGCGAAGGCGTCGATGTAACCCTGAGGCGAGAAGTCAAGGTTGGTGGCCGACACAAAGACGTTGTTTACATCCAAAAGCAGCCCGCAGCCGGTGCGCCGGGAGATTTCGGCAAGGAAGTCAGGTTCCGACCATGTGCTTTCGGCAAAGGCGAGGTAGCTGGAAGGGTTTTCCAGCAGCATCCGGCGACCGATTGCGTTTTGCAATTCATCGATATGAGTGCAGATGCGCTGCAGGCTGGTGTTCGTGTAGGGCAGCGGCAGCAGGTCGTTGTAAAAATGGCTGTCGTGGGTGGACCAGGCCAGATGTTCGGAGAAGCTGGCAGGGTTCAACCAACCCACCAGATGCTTGAGCCGGGCGAGGTGGTCCTTGTCCAGAGGGGCTTCGCCACCGATGGACAGGCCGACACCGTGCACTGACATGGCAAAGCGTTCCGACAGGTGGCGCAGCTGCGCAAGCGGGCGGCCGCCGTCGCCCATATAGTTTTCTGCGTGAATTTCCAGCCATCTGACGCTGCCCGCATCTTCGGTGATCTGGGCAAAATGCTGCGGTTTGTAGCCCACACCAGGAGCGGCGGGCAGCCTGTCATATGCAGCAGTATCCAGCATGTCGGTTCCTGTGGCGCGGGTGCAGAAGGGGCGGGAATTGACACTCCCGCCCCGGACTTCAGTCAGTTCTTAGGCTGGCAGGTCACGCTCCAGCGGCTCCAGCGAGCCTTTGCGCGCGGTGCCGTCTGCCATTGCAGGCAGCTCCATGCCTTCGCAGCTGCCGGCATCAACCAGAGTCCAGGCGTTGCCCTGGTAATCGGTGGTTGAGGTGCCTGCGCAGGTGGTGCCGGGGCCGGCGGCGCAGTCGTTCTGGCCGGCCAGCGAAACGCCGTAGCATTTTTCCTTGGTGGCAGCAGCAGCGGGGATGGTCGAAGCTGCGGTCAGAGCGGCGGCAACGGCGCTGGCAACGGCCAGGGATTTTGCAGTGGTCGACATCTCGTGAATTCCTTTCGGTTTAACATGCGGTGTCGTGTTGACAGGAAAAGACTAACCCGAGGTTCTCAGGAATTTAAGTCACGAGGCCGTGTCTCACAGCTGCGTCAGCAGGGGTTGCGCAGGTTTCTGGGGTAAACCGTTGTTTTTATGGTGATTCACGGTCCTGAAAATGAAAACGGCCCCTGACCGGGGGCCGTTTGTGTTGCAAATTGAGCGAAATGTTACAGAAGGTCCGGCGGCGTGGATTCGACTGCCAATGCCTTTGTAACATTTTCGAGGCTATCAACCTTGGTCTGCTTTTCGCCAAGACGGCGGACAGAGACGGTGCGCTCCTCAACTTCGCGGTGGCCGACAGCGAGAATGACCGGAACCTTGCCCACCGAATGCTCGCGGACCTTGTAGTTGATCTTCTCGTTGCGGATGTCGGCTTCGGCCCGCACGCCGGCGGCGCGCAGGGTTTCGACCACTTCGGTCACGTATTCGTCGGCTTCCGAGGTGATCGAAGCAACCACAACCTGACGCGGGGCCAGCCAGAACGGCAGCTTGCCTGCGTGCTCTTCGATCAGGATGCCGATGAAGCGTTCAAAGGAACCGAGACAGGCGCGGTGTAGCATGAAGGGGCGGTGTTTGTTGCCGTCAGCACCGATAAAGCTGGCCTCCAGCCGTTCCGGCAGGTTGGGGTCAACCTGCAGGGTGCCGCACTGCCAGTTCCGGCCGATGGCATCGGTCAGGGTGAACTCCAGCTTGGGGCCGTAGAACGCGCCTTCGCCTTCGAGGAGTTCGAAGTCATAACCGGCCGCCTTGCAGGCATCCCCCAGCGCTTTTTCCACCAGATCCCAGCTTTCATCCGAGCCGATGCGCTTTTCCGGGCGGGTCGACAGCTTGATGGTCCAGTTGTGAAAGCCGAGGTCGGCATAGACCTTGGACAGGAAGGCGATGAATTTTGCGGTCTCGGATTCGATCTGATCCTCGGCGCAGAAAATATGGCCATCGTCCTGGGTAAAGCCGCGCACCCGCATGATGCCATGCAGCGCCCCCGAAGGTTCATAGCGCGCACAGGAGCCGAATTCTGCCATCCGCAGCGGCAGGTCGCGGTAGGATTTAAGGCCTTGGTTGAACACCTGCACGTGGCAGGGGCAGTTCATCGGTTTCAGCGCATTGATCGCTTTTTCGCGGGCATGATCCTCGTCGACTTCGACGATGAACATGTTTTCCTGGTACTTGTCCCAGTGGCCCGAGGCCTCCCACAGTTTGCGGTCCACGACCTGCGGCGTGTTTACCTCGACATAGCCGTCACGCTCCTGCATGCGGCGCATGTAGTCCTGCAGGGTGGTGTAAATCTTCCAGCCATTGGGGTGCCAGAAGATCTGTCCCGGCGCCTCTTCCTGCATGTGGAACAGGTTCATTTCACGGCCCAGCTTGCGGTGGTCGCGCTTGGCGGCCTCTTCCAGCATGTGCAAATGCGCTTTCAGCTTCTCCTTGCCGGTGAAGGCAACGCCGTAAATCCGCTGCAGCATCGCGCGGGAGCTGTCGCCGCGCCAGTAGGCGCCCGCGATGCTCATCAGTTTGAAGGCATCGCCCGGCAGCTGGCCGGTGTGCTGCAGATGCGGGCCGCGGCAAAGGTCCTGCCAGTCGCCGTGCCAGTACATGCGCAGCGGTTCATCGCCCGGGATGCTTTCGATCAGCTCGACCTTATAGGGTTCGTTCAGATCGGTGTAGTGCTGGATCGCGCGGTCGCGTTCCCACACTTCGGTGCGGACCTCATCACGCTTGTTGATGATGTCCTTCATCTTTTTTTCAATGGCGCCGAGGTCTTCGGGCGTGAAGGGCTCGGCACGGTCAAAGTCGTAGTACCAGCCGTTTTCAATGACCGGGCCGATGGTGACCTTGGTGTCGGGCCAGATTTCCTGGACGGCACGCGCCATCACATGGGCCAGATCGTGGCGGATCAGCTCATTTGCCTGTTCTTCATCCTTCAGGGTGTGGATGGCGATGGAGGCATCGGCGTCGATTGGCCACTGCAGGTCCCAGTGCTGACCGTTGACGGTGGCAGAGATGGCCTTCTTGGCCAGAGAGGTGGAAATGCTGGACGCCACCTGCGCAGGCGTTACGCCTGCGTCAAAGGATCGTGCATTGCCATCGGGAAAGGTGAGAGAGATTTCGGCCATCTGTTGGCTCTCCTCGTCGGTTTGGCGCCCACTGAACGCCCGGTTGCGGGTATATGTTTGGTCTGCGCCTTTTGCTGTCAAAGCGGCGGCAAGTCAAGCAGGGTTCGCATGTGGCTGTTATTGCGCAGGAAAAATGCGTTGTGTGCCAATGCATGCCATTGCACATATTTGTATACAGCTAAGCTTTTGAAAAATAACATAAAAATATTGCATTGAATTTCAGCTTGGGGCAGGGTGTGCGAAAGACGAAATGCAATGGACATACCCGAGGAGTGTTCCAATGACCCGCCCGAACCCGAACTTTGACCTGACAGTCGAAGATATGGATCTGATCGAAACCGCGTTGCAGCAAAGCCGGAATATCCTGTCGGACCGCCAGATGACCTATGAGTTCTGCGCGGATCTGGAAGGGACGCCGGACCGGGAAAAGGCGCGGCGGGTTGGAGAGACCCTGGGTCGCATCCAACAGCTTCTTGGGCGGCTGAACACTCAGAAAGCGGTCTGCGGCGCAGCGGCAGGCGCTTCGTAAACCAGTCCCGGTTTCGGATACCGGCCGAGGCGGCAGGCGAGGGGCCGGCCCCTCGCGCTCCCCGGGGTATTTCGAACCAGAAAGAAGCCGGATCAGTTCTGCGCAGCTGTCGGCACGCCGTCGCGGATCATTGCGGAATAATCCGGCCCGATGCCATGGGCTTGTGCAATCGCGGTGATACTGCCAAGCGCCCGCAGGTCTCCGATGCTTTGGCTTTGATCCAGAACGCCCTGTTCCCAGGCATAGTCCGGCAGGTAGCCGTTGGCCAAAAGCCGCCAGTCCAGCGGGACATCTTCAGCAAAGCTGCGGATCAGCGCCATGACCACAGTGGTGCAATTGGTGGTCAGGGAATTGTACCATTGGGGCCGGGCTGCCAGACTGTTGGCGGTGTCGACATATTTCAGTAGCAAGTCGCGGCTGGTGTCGGGGCGCACGTTGGTGCGAAACAGCTGCACGTCCTCGCCGCGGGCATTGGTGCGTGTGCCCACAAGATCACGCTCATCGGCGGCAATCAGCACCAGAGTGTTGGATTTGAACAGATCGGCAATGGGAGAAAAGCCGCCATCGGCCTGGCGCCGCACTTCGACTGACCAGGCGATGTGTTCACCGCCTTCAAAGCCGAAGCTGACGATCATATGCGCCATCTGCGGCCCGGCCCAGTAGGACATGAACAGATCCGTGGTTGCGAGTTTGGTCAGGTCGTAGCTGCGGGTTTCCCAGTTTTCGGCAAATTCTTCCGGGGTTTCCCAGTTGAAATTCCGCACCCCCGCCAGGGTCAGAATGTCGCCTTCCACTTTGCCGGTCACCTGCCGGGTGACATCCGGCGCCCAGTTGCCAGTTGCCGGAGGGGTAAGGGTTGACCACCACAGGATCACCGCGGCCAGGGCCAATGTTATGGTTGTCAATGCCCGCAGGGCGCCGCGGCGGAACAGTCCTGCGATGACTGCAATACCCAGGAGGGCAAAGCCGCCTGCAAGTACAACGCGCCCCAGCGGTTCAAACGGCAACCGGTACCACAGGGCCAGAACGGCCCAGATGGTGGCCAGCAAAACGGCAAGTGCCACGGCGCCGGTGAAAATGCCCTTGATGAACTTGAACATGCTCCGGGTCCTCTGAAAAATTTCTGCGGACCATAAGGAAGCCGGAAGGGGAGTTGCAAGCCGCCAATGCAGCGACTTGCGAGGCAGGCGGTGCCATGCCACACCTTGGGAAAAGCACAGGAGAGCAAAGACATGCCAGCCGCATCTTACCTTGAAACCGCCAAGGGCCGCCGCATCGCCTATCATAGGATCGAAGGGCAGGGGCCTTGGGTGGTGTTTCTGGGCGGGCTGAAATCCGACATGGAAGGCACCAAGGCTGTGCATCTGGAGGCCTGGGCCAAGGCGCGCGGGCAGGCTTTTTTGCGGTTTGATTATTCTGGCCACGGCGAAAGCTCTGGCAAGTTTGAGGATGGTTGCATCGGCGACTGGCACGAGGACACGCTGGCGGCGGTGGCACAGCTGACCGAGGGGGAGATTGTGCCGGTGGGCTCTTCCATGGGCGGCTGGCAGGCACTGCTGCTGGCGCGTGCCGTGCCGGAGCGGATCAAGGGATTGGTGACTGTTGCTGCGGCACCGGATTTCACCGAGGATGGCTGGTGGGCGCAGTTTTCAGATGCGCAGAAGGTGGAGCTGGAGACCAAGGGGTTTGTCGAGCTGCCAAGTGATTACATGGAGCCTTATTACGTGTCCAAGCGGATGGTTGAAGATGGGCGGACGCGGTTGGTGCTGCGTTCCCCCCTGGCGCTGCCTTTCAAGGTGCGCTGCTTGCAGGGGACGGCCGATACAGCCGTTTCCACAGAGACCGCTTTGCGGCTGATGGATCACGCAACCTGCCCTGACATGCGGCTTACCTTGGTGAAAGATGCGGATCACCGGTTTTCGGATGAAGCGTGCCTGAGGATGATCGAGGATGCTGTGTTGGACGTTCTGGGCGGCAGTTGAGCTGCAGGCCACGGGCAGGACTTCCGGCAAAGGCGGGAGGCCATTGGCGCATTTTGTGAAAAGGAATTGAAATTGGAACAAAGAGTAAGCCTGATCACGCTGGGCGTGCCTGACATGGAGAAGTCTGCCGAGTTTTATGAAGCTTTGGGATGGAAACGGGCAGACAGCCCGGATGGTGTGATTGCTTTTGATCTGATTTCCCAAACTCTGGGGCTGTACCCTCTGGCGGCGCTTGCAGAGGAAATTGGCCTGCCAATCGGCGCCTTGGGCACCGGGGCGGTGACGCTGAGCCATAACACCCGCAGCAAGGCAGAGGTGGCACAGCTGCTGGCGGCGGCGGAGCGGGCCGGGGCAGATGTGCTGAAACCTGCGCAGGATGTGTTCTGGGGCGGGCATCACGGATATTTCCGCAGCCCGGACGGACATATATGGGAGATTGCTTTCAATCCGTTCTCCCCCCTGGACGGGAACGGCGCGTTCCGCTGGAACGGCTATTGATCGTGGCAGGGGCGCGGCAGATGTTTTGTAAATTGCTGCCGCGCAGAGGTTTTCCTTGATCCTGGCAGCTGTTGCCCTCAAGGTTGAGGAACGGGTGGAAGGCAAACCGCGAGGGCAGAACATGCCTTATGACCAGCAACCGTGCCGCGAACCCCTGGTTCTGCTGCCGGGCATGATGTGCGATGGCCGGATCTTTTATGCTCAGGTCAGAACGTTCTCCGGCAGTATGCCGGTGATGGTGCTGCCGCTGGTCGGCGGTGATACGGTTGAAAAGATCGCCGCCCGGATGCTGTGCCATCTGCCGCCGCGTTTTGCTCTGGCAGGATGTTCAATGGGTGGCGTTCTGGCGATGGAGCTAATGCGCCGGGCACCTGAACGGATCAGCCGCCTGTGCATTATCGGGGCCAGCCCACTGGCCGAGACGCCGGATCAGGCGGCCAGCCGGGAGCCGCAGATCGTGGCTGCGCGTGCCGGCCGGCTGGAAGACGTGCTGCGCGAGACGATGCCGACGGACTCCCTTGCGCCCGGTCACTTGCGGCTGGAGGTGCACAAGCTGTTTTGCCGGATGGGAATGGAACTGGGACCGGAAATGTATGTGGCGCAGGCGCGTGCTTTGCAGCGTCGGCCGGACCAGCAGGCCGCGATGCGGCGGGTGCATGTGCCAACGCTGGTCTTGGGCGGTGAGCATGACACGATCGTGCCGCCTGCAAAGCTTGACCTGCTGGCACAGCTGATCCCGGAGGCGCGTTTGGAAATCTTGCCCGATGCCGGTCATTTTCCGGTTTTGGAACAGCCCGATGCTGTGAACCGCGCGCTTCTGCACTGGTTGGCAGCGCCGGAAGCCGACTCGTCTTCGGCCTCTGTGCTGAGTGCCTAAGGGGTGAGCTTGGCGCGCTCTTCTTTGCTGATCTGATGAGGTTCGGCCACCGGCTTGCCGGTATTGGCATCAAAGAATGGTGTTTCCTTCCAGCGGCCTGACAGCCGTGCAGTGATCATCCGGCTGATGATGCCCCAGGCCATAACGCCGCCGCCTTTGGTGCGGGTTTGCTTACCGGGGGCAGACAGGAAGGCTTTGGCGCGGATCTTGCCCAGAGCAGAAATGTCCTCGAACAGGTCAGAACGCATTCCGGCGAAGGGCAGGCCGGGTTTGGCCAGCGTGTTGGCAAAGGGTGTGCCGCAGCAGTCAGCGTACCAGCGCAGCGGGCCGCGCGGGCCAAGACGGATGGCTTTCAGATGCGCGGCCCCCTGCGTGATGGTGATGCTGTCCGGCGACACCTGGAGCAGGTCGACCGGGTCCGGGGCCGGATCTGGCTGCCCGTGATACAGTTCATTGGCGCGGCAGTCAGAGCAATAGCAGACGACACGGGTTCCGCCTTTGATCCCTGCTGCGGAAACCACGCCGCACACGGCGCCGCAATTGCAGGAGAACCTCTGCGCTCCCGCCATCCGCTCAGGCGGCCGTGTTCTTGTTGGCGGGCTTGCTGGGGGCCGGTTTCTTGCGGCTGTTGGCGTTCATGAAATCAATCACCAGCGGCCGGATGTTGTTGCGCCAGCTGCGGCCGGCAAAGATGCCGTAATGGCCAGCGCCGGGTTCGACATGGCTGGCTTTCTTCTCATCCGGCAGGCCGGTGCACAGCTCCAGCGCCGCGATACATTGGCCGGGTGCAGAGATGTCGTCCTTGGCGCCTTCGACGGTTTTCACAGCCACGTCGGTGATCTTGCTGAAATCCACCTTATGGCCGTTCACGACGAAGGCGTTGCGGGCGATTTCGCGATTTTTGAAAACGCGTTCGACGGTGGACAAGTAGAATTCCGCTGTCATGTCCATCACCGCCAGGTATTCATCATAGAAACGGTTGTGGGCGTCATGGTCCGAGGCTTCGCCTTTGGAGACGCGGTGGATCTGGTCCATGAAGGCCTTGGAATGCCGTTCGCCGTTCATCGACATGAAGGAGGCCAGCTGCAAAAGGCCCGGATAGACCTTGCGGCCGACCCCTTTGAATTTGAAGCCAACGCGCTGGATCATGGTTTCTTCCAGCTGACCCATGGTGACGCGGCGGCCAAAGTCGGTGACCTCGGTCGGGGTGGCGTCCGGATCCACCGGGCCGCCGATCAGCGTAAGCGACGAAGGCTGCGCCTTGGGGTCGCGTTCAGCCAGATAGGCAGTTGCGGCCAGTGTCAGCGGCACCGGCTGGCAAACAGCGATTACATGGGTGTCGGGGCCAAGCTCACGCATGAAGTCGACGAGGTACAGCGTATAGTCCTCGACATCGAATTTCCCCGCGGAAACAGGAATGTCGCGGGCATTGTGCCAGTCTGTCACATAGACTTCACAATTCCTGAGCAGACTTTGCACGGTGGAGCGCAGGAGGGTGGCATAATGGCCGGACATCGGGGCAACCAGCAGCACTTTGCGCGGCTGTTCCTCGCGGCCGTTGACCTTGAAGTGGATGAGGTCGCCAAAGGGGCGCTCGATCACGGTGGTGATCTCGACCAGATGGTCTTTGCCGTCCTCGCAGGTGAAGGAAGGGATGCCCCAGTCCGGTTTCACAACCATGCGCTGGTAAGTACGTTCCGTCACTTCGCCCCAGGCGGCCATCCAGCTGAGCGCAGGGTTTGGCAATGCGGAAAAGACAGGGTAAGATGCCATGGAGAGGGCGGTGGCGCCCAACCATTGGTTGGTGTTCCGGACGGTCTCCATCAGGTCGTAGGTCATCATGTATCGCATGCGCGTCTCCTTCGGGCTTTGCCCCAGCGTCAACGGACCAACACGTCCGGACTATCGGACCAATCGCCGCTTTGCCCTGAAATACGCAGAAGCGTATTCTGCATAGCAGAAAGCCTATGAGGGATTCATTTATATGACAACTAGTGACGAACTATCCACCGAGCCCAATTCGGAGAGCGTTGAAAAGCTTAAAGAAAACATGACCCGTGTGGAGGAGTTAAGCAAGCGTCTGGCGGATGTCATGTCCCGGAAGGTGCCGCATAACCCGGCATTGGACGGTCCGAATCAAGAACTTTATGCACGTGCAGCAACCGCCTATTGGGCGGAAGCGGTGCAAAACCCGGCCAAATTCCTGGAGCAGCAGGTCGAATATTGGAGCCAGTCGGTGCTGAATTTTGCCGAAGCACAGAAAGCCTTGGCAGGAAAGGCGGAGAGCGTGAATGACGGCGGCCCCAGGGACCGCCGTTTTTCAAATCCGCTTTGGGAGAGCAGCCCTTACTTCAACCTGATAAAGCAGCAGTACATGACCAATGCCGATGCGATCCGCAAAGCGGTGCAGGGTGCGGCGGATCTGGACCGCAAGGACAAGCAGCGGCTGACCTATTTTGCCGATCAGATCATTGAAATGATGGCGCCGACCAATTTCCTGCCCACAAACCCGGATGCGCTGGAAAAGGCGGTGGAAACAGAAGGCCAGTCGCTGATCGACGGGCTGGAAAACCTGGTGACGGATCTGGAGGCCAACAATGGCGAGCTGGTGGTGCGGCTGGCGGATGAGAGTGCCTTTGAGCTGGGAGAAAACATTGCCACCACACCCGGGGATGTGGTGTACCGCAACCGGATGATGGAGCTGATCCAGTACCAACCAGCCACGGAAACCGTGCATGAGACACCCATCGTTCTGTTCCCGCCCTGGATCAACAAGTTCTACATTCTCGACCTCAAGGCACAGAACAGCCTGATCAAATGGGTGACCGAGCAGGGCTATACGCTGTTTGTGGTCTCCTGGGTCAATGCCGACGCCAGCCATGCAGACGTGGGCATGGAGGATTACATTCAGGAAGGTTTCCTGACTGCGATTGAGACCGCCAAGGAGATCTGCAAGGTCAAACAGGTCAATGCGGTGGGCTATTGCATTGCCGGCACCACGCTGAGCCTGTCGCTCTCGCTGTTGAAGCAGCGCGGTGATAAATCGGTGAAATCAGCGACATTCTTTACTACGCTGACAGACTTCGGTGAGCAGGGGGAGTTCACTCCGTTCCTGCAGAATGACTTTGTTGATGGCATCGAGGCGCAGGTGGAAGAAGAGGGGCTGCTGCGCTCCTGGGTGATCGCGCGCACCATGTCGTTTCTGCGCTCCAAGGATCTGATCTATGGCCCGGCTGTCAAAAGCTACATGATGGGAGAGACCCCGCCGGCGTTTGATCTGCTGTACTGGAACGGCGACGGCGCTAATCTGCCGGGCCGGATGGCGATCCAGTACCTGCGGGGCCTCTGCCAGAACAACGAATTTGTCGGCGAAGGTTTTGAGCTGATGGGCCACAGGCTGCACATCAAGGACGTGGATGTGCCGGTGATGGCAGTGACCTGCGAGACTGACCATATTGCCCGCTGGAAGGACTGTTACGCGGGTGTGCAGCAGATGGGCGCGCGCAGCAAAACCTTCATCGTCTCGCAGTCCGGCCATATCGCTGGCATCATCAATCCGCCGAGCAAGAAGAAATACGGCCATTACACCAATGATGATTTGAAAGGCGATCAGGAGGCCTGGATGGTGGCGGCAGCGTTCCACGAGGGCTCCTGGTGGCCGCGCTGGAATGAGTGGCTGAAGAAGCGCTCAGGCAAACAGGTTCCGGCCCGAAACATCGGGGATTCGGGCTTTCCATCCTTGGTTCCGGCCCCGGGGACTTATGTGAAAGTCAAGGCAAGTCGTTGAATTTATGAGTTTTACGATATTTTTTCTGCATTGCAGCGAGAAAAATCTTGAAATGCTGCGATGCAGAAACGATATTCCCCTCATGCTGAAGAGCGCAGGATGGTCCTGCTGCAGCTTTCTGAGGAATTAGAACTATGGCAAAGACCCAAGACTTCACCGCGATGATGAAAGACTTCATGGGCGCATTCCCGGTCGACACCAAAGCGATGGAAGACGTGTTCAAGAACACCGCAGCCCTGAACGAGAAACTGTCCGCTGTTGCGCTGGACGCAGCTGGCAAGTCCGCTGAGATTTCCAACAAGTGGACCAAAGAAACCCTGTCCAAGCTGGGCACCGTGTCCAAGGTACAGGAAGATCCGGCTGATTACGCCAAAGTCGCAACCGATTTCGCTTCCGCTTCCGCTGAAGTGGCTGCCGAAAACATGGCTGCCTTTGCTGAGATCGCCAAGAAGGTTCAGATGGACACCGTCGAACTGATGATGGCTGCCGGCAAAGACGCAACCGAAGAAGCCAGCGCGGCTGTGAAAAAGGCCACTGCTGACGTGACCACCGCAGCCAAGAAAGCGGCTGCGAAGTAAGAATATCCGCGGACCGGCTTTGGTTCTCCTCCCTGACAGGCGCCGGATCGTGAAGAAGGGCAGGCCGCAAGGCCTGCCCTTTTGCATGTCTGCTGATCCGGCTCGTCAAAGGCGGCGCTGACCACCCCGCGGACCGGGCGCTGGAGGGGGGCGAGACACAGATCTCGCCGGGGGTTGCAAGGGTTTTCGCTGCTTCAGAATTGCGCCTTGCGGAAGTCCCTGTGGCGGGGGTGCCAGCCTGTCAGGCTGCGCAGCCTATGCGATGCCATCTGCTGGTCCAATGTGGGCCCTTCTGCCCAATCGCCGTATTTGTTCAGAACATGTTTCAGGCTGCGCACCACATAGCCGGCGTCATGGCGGTGGCGGCGGGCGATTTCAGCGGTGATGTCCCCCACCGGCACACCGTGTTCCGCGCTGGCGTTGAAGTGTCCGGTCAAGGCCGGGGTTTCGAGCAAAAGCCGGTAGGCGCGGGCCAGGTCGTCGCGTTGCACCAGGGGCCAGCGGGTGGCGATGCTGCCCCAGATTTCAATTGGTGCAGCCCTGCGGGCGGCCTCCAGATAGCGCGAAAACACGCCCCCCTCCTGATGGTAGACCATGGCGGGATGGATCACCGCCGCTGAAACTGAGGGGCAGGCCAATATTCTGGCGGCGTTGTCTTTCATCCAGACAAATGGAGAGATCGGGCGCATCAGGCTGGTTTCATCTGCGACCCGGGGGCCGGTGGCGCCATACAGCCAGCCGCCGCCGGTGTAGATCATTCGTAGGGGATCGGGTCGCAAGCCCGCCTGCCTGAGGATGGCGTTGACTGTCAGGCTGTCCGCCTCCCCCATATCGGGAGCAAAAGTTGCGGCAATCTGGATGAGGCCATCGCATCGGGCAATTGCACGCACCCATGTCCCGGGATGCCGCAGATCACCGCGCAAGGGGCGTGCCCCCAAAGCGGTGAGAGCCGCATCGGAGCTTTCCGACCGGCTCAGCCCTGTGACCGAATGCCCGTGCCGGACCAGTTCCCGGGTAACGGCGGTGCCAATGGAACCCGTTCCGCCTAGGATCAGAATGTTCATTTCTGGTGTTCTCCTGCTGCTGGAGTCTGACTGCAGGCTGTATCTCTAAAATCTCAAGCCGGGTTGAGGTCAAGCGGTTTGGCAGTGATTTTGGGCAGGCTGCCGAGAACAAATGTTGCGGGAAACGCTCTGAGGCTTCCCTTTTGTTCTGCGCTGGCATAGGCTTTGCTGCAATGCATCATTGCCGGGAGGGAACGGATGGCGGAACAGGAAAAACCCTTGCTGATCAAACGGTATGCGAGCCGCAGGCTCTATAACACCGAGACCAGCGATTATGTCACGCTGGAGGATATTGCAGGGTTCATCCGGGAAGGGCGCGAGGTGCAGATCGTTGATCTGAAAACCGGCGATGACCTGACTCGCCAGTATCTGCTGCAGATCATTGCCGAGCATGAAAGCCGCGGCGAAAACGTGCTGCCGGTGAATGTGCTGAACGATCTGGTCCGCAGCTATATGGTGCCGGGCGGCGGGGTGATGCCGCAGTTTTTGCAGACGTCCTTTGATATGCTGCGTGAAAGCCAGTCGAAGATGGTGGAAAACATGAATGCTATGAACCCGATGGCAAGCATGCCCGGGTTTGAGGCGATGAAGGCGCAGCAGGAAGCGTTTTTGAAAGCGATGACCGGCGGATTTGGCGCCGGGGGCTGGACCGGCGGCGCGCAGCAGGAAGAAAAGCCTGAAAGCGGCGGCGAAGATCTGGATGACATCAAAAAGCAGCTGGCCGCGCTGCAGGAAAAACTGTCGAAGATGAAGTGACCGCCGCAGGTCCGGGCGCATCCGGGCTTCCGGGGCGCTCCCGCCTGTTCAGAGGCATTCGGGGAATGCCTTTCACAGTTGGGCGTGGCACCGCTGGCGCGGTGCCTGTTCTTCTGCCGCTGGCGAAAGACGTTCAAGTGCAGGGCGGTCGCGCAGGAAGCAAGGGGATCAGGAAGCACCGGAGGCGGGAAGCACCGGGATCAGAGAGCACCGGGTGCAGGAATTGATTTTCAGGACGATTTGATTTTCAGGACGTTGTGCAGCCTGTGATAGGGGGCATTCTGAATGAGATCCTCCAGATCCCCGGTTTCAGGCTGGGGCCGTGCCCGGTAGACCAGATAGACACTGGCAGCAAAAGACAAGGTGCAGGCCCCGGCAATTGCGCTGACGATGACAGTCTCCAGTCCCATGTTTACTCCCAAGGCTTCAAACATGCTGTTCTCCGGCTTCTCTGCCAATATAGGCAGGATGGATTGAAATTTCCATATCACTTTTTGCTTTCGCTGGCTCTGGCAGCTTCCAGGACGTGGCGGGCGAGGGTTTCGGCGGTTTCACGCTCTTTTGCGTTCACGCGCATGCGGCCTTTGCCGCCAAGCCGGGACGCCGCGGCAAAGATGAAGCCCGAAAAGGAAAGCAGGGTCAGTCCGAAGGCATGGCCGCCTGTCACCGTGCCTGCAATGGCGGCACCAAAGCTGGCCAACAGCGCACCGGCGGCCAAACGCTGCGCCCATTGGCCAATGATCTGATCCGCGTCACGGTCCTGCGCTTCGGCCTCGCCGGCTTCGGCTGCAAAGGCGCCTAGAAGGTCGGCAACAGTCAGGCCGCTGTCTGGATCGTTTGAGGCCCGGACCGCAGCCAGAAGCGCGGCCCGCTCGGCACGGCTGGTCACAACAGCGCGGATGATCCTTGCCAGATCCTGATCCGGAACTGCATCGCCCATGCTGAGCGCATTTGCCATAGCCACCAGGGCTGTTGCCGGGCGGCGTTCAAATTCGGGACGCGGTGTCATTGCCGCAAACTGGCGGCTGCACGCAAGGATTGCAATCACGAAAAACTCCGGCGCGGGGCCGGGGCTGCATGGGGGCGGAGACAAAGGGACTCAGGCGGCGGCCTTGCCCATGGTTTCTGCCGCAGCTTCCAGCAGGATGCCGACAATCACGTCCAGTTCCGCCCGGGTCAGCCGCACCGGCAGGCGCACATCGCAGGCCTTCATCAGCATGGCGCGGGTCTGCGGCAGGTCGGGTTGGGGGCGCAGGAACTGCCAGTTCCAGAAGGCACGGGCGTTGTCCATAGAAAGGCCGAAAACCTGAACCTTGACGCCCTTGGCTTCGGCTGCAGCTGCAAAGGCGCGTGTTTGATCCTCGTTGAGGTCCGTGAGGTTGAACTGGATCGAATCCGGTGCCCGGCGTTCCGGGGCCAGCGGTGCCGGCACGTCAAAAAACGACGCGGCATTCAGCCGCTCTGCCACATAGTCATGGTTGGCAAGGCCGTCGCGGACCCGGCGCGCCAATTCCGGCAGCTGCGGGCGGATCACGGCGGCGGACAGGTTGTTCATCCGCAGGTTATAAAGCGGCAGCAGATTCTGCCATTTGGCAAAGGCCTGCTCCAGATCCGGAGTGTTTTCCCCCTGCGGGCCTCGGTGTTTTTTCCAGTTGTGCTCATAGGCGCCGGACATGATCACGGCCCGCGCGATCAGGTCGGCGTCGTCGGTGATCAGGATGCCGCCTTCGCCGGCATTGACCATCTTGTAGGACTGAAAGGAGAAACACCCCAGCTTGCCGATGGTTCCGATATTGCGACCGTTCCAGGTGGTGCCAAGCGAATGGGCTGCGTCTTCAATCACCGGGATGCCACGGGCATCGCACAGCGCCATGATCGCATCCATGTCCGAGGTGTGGCCGCGCATATGGCTGATGATCACGGCTTGCACATTGTCCAGCTTGGCTTCGAAATCAGCCATGTCGATCCGGTAGTTGTCCGCCACTTCGCACAGAACCGGCACACAGTCCGCATGCACCACCGAGGATGGCACCGCCGCAAAGGTGAAGGCGGGGATCAATACCTGCGCGTCGCGGGGCAGGCCAAGCGCCTTTAGCGACAGAAACAGTGCCGCCGAACAGGAGGAGACAGCCAGCGCGTATTTGCTGCCCAGAAGTTCTGCATATTCCCGTTCCAGCAGGGTCACGGGCGCGTTTTCAGGCGCGGTGTAGCGAAACAGATCGCCAGACTGCAGCAATGTGTCGATGGCCTCGCGGGCGGCAGCGGGAATGGGTTCAGCGTCATGAACGTTGGGCGGCAGAGCCATATTTCAAAATCCTGAATGGTTTATTTTGAAAATTTAAAACTAACTTTGCAGGATGCCAAGAGCAGACGCCGCGGAATTTGCGGCGTCTGGAAAGTTTTACTGAATTGTTGCGGAGTTGCGCGGAAATCGGCCGGACAGGAATTAAATGCCAAGCCTGTCGCGCAGGGCAAACCAGGTCATCGCCAGCATCAAAAGCGGCGAGCGCATCCGCGGTCCGCCCGGAAAGCGCGGGGCAGGGACGCGGGACAGAGTGTCGAACCCTTCGGCCTGCCCCTGGATGGCCTGCGCCATCAGCCAGCCCGCATGGGTGGCAGAGCCGACACCGTGGCCGGAATAGCCAGAGGCGGTCAGCACATTGGGCGCCAGCCGGGCAAGATAGGGCATCCGTTTCATGGTGATGGCCAGTGTTCCGCCCCATGCATAATCGACCTTAACGTCCTTGGTGTGCGGGAAAATCTTCTGCATCGGTTTGCGCACCGTGGCCTCGATATCGGCGGGGAAACGGTAGCCATAGCTTTCGCCGCCGCCGAACAGCAGCCGCTTGTCATGGCTGAGCCGGAAATAATTGACGACAAATTTGGTATCCGCAACCGCCACATCGCGGGCGAGAACACGCGCGGCGTCATCTCCCAGCGGTTCAGTGGCAACGATGAAATTGTTGATCGGCATCACCCGCGCGGCGACCTGTTGGTTCAGCCCGCCCAGATAGCCATTGCAGGCCAGAACAAGGTGTTGTGCTGTGACTGTGCCGCCAGCAGTCCGCACCCGGATCTGCGGGCCGTCCTCGATGTCCAGAACTTCGCTTTGTTCGCAGATCGTCGCTCCGGCGGCCGTTGCGGCCCGGGCAAGGCCCAGAGCGTAATTCAACGGGTGCAGATGTGCAGCCCCCATATCCAGTGATCCCCCCTTGTATGCGGGGGACGGGCAGATGGCGTGCAATCCGGCCTCATCCAGTAGCTGGATCTGATCGTAGCCATAGCGGCGTTGCAGGTGTTCTGCATAGGCGTGCTCATGGGCGGCTTCGCTCTCGGAAAAACAGGCGTGCGCAATGCCGGGCTTCAGATGGCAGTCGATAGCATGCCGCGATATCAGGGATTTCACCAGGTTCTTGGCATCTTCGCTGAGCTGCCAGAGTTTGCGGGCATCAGAGACGCCCATCAGCATTTCCAAGCCGTCCTGATCCATCCGCTGGCCGCTGCCAAGCTGGCCGCCATTGCGGCCCGAAGCGCCAAACCCGGCCCGGTGGGCCTCCAGCAGCACAACCCGTAATCCGGCCTCGGCCAGATGCAGGGCTGCAGACAAACCGGTATAGCCGCCGCCGACAATGCAGACATCAGCGGTCGCATCCCCGGAGAGCGCCGCAAAGCGCTCAATCGGGGTGGCCGTGGCTGCGTACCAACTGTCTGGATATTCGCCCTTGCGGTCATTGGAATAGAGCAGGTTCATGCCCATAACACACCTCTAACGGTTACAGGCGCCTCTGCGGGCGGCCTGCAATTCTTCTATGTCCCAATATTCAATTGCAGGGGCGCTGCGCCGCAGCACAGCGCCAAAAGGATTACACGTTCATCAGCAGATGCTCGCGCTCCCAGGGCGAGATCACCTGCAGAAACTCCTCATATTCTGCGCGTTTAACGATGGAGTAGACGCGGGCAAAGTCCGGACCCAGCACTTCGTGCAGCTCCGTTGCCGCGTCAAACAGATCCAGCGCCTCGCCCATCACCTTCGGAATATCGCCGTCGCCTTCGTAGGCATCGCCCTTGAACTGCTTGCGGGGACGTTCTTCCTTGATCAGGCCGAGGTAACCGCAGGCAAGGGACAGGGCAATGCCCAGATAGGGGTTGCAGTCCATGCCGGCGATGCGGTTTTCCACGCGCCGTGCCTCTGGGCCGGACAGCGGGACGCGGATGCCTGTGGTCCGGTTGTCGCGGGCCCATTCCAGATTGATCGGAGCGGCTTGCTCCTTCACATAACGGCGGTAGGAGTTCACATAAGGCGCCATCACCGCAAGCCCGGCGGGCAGATGGTTCTGCAGGCCCGCGATAAAGTGGTAAAACGCATCGGTCTCACCGCCCTGAGGGCCGGAGAAGATGTTTTCACCGGTCTCGGTATCCAGGATCGAATGGTGAATATGCATCGCCGATCCGGGTTCATTCTCGATCGGCTTGGCCATGAAGGTGGCAAAGCAATCATGGCGCAACGCCGCCTCGCGGATCAGCCGTTTGAAGTAAAAGACCTCATCCGCCAGTTTGACCGGATCTCCATGGCGCAGATTGATCTCCAGCTGGCCAGCGCCGCCCTCCTGGGTGATACCGTCGATCTCAAAGCCCTGCGCCTCGGCAAAGTCGTAGATGTCGTCGATCACCGGGCCAAATTCATCCACCGCAGTCATCGAATAGGCCTGCCGCGCCGCCGCGGGGCGGCCGGAGCGGCCCATCATCGGCTCGATCTCCTTGGCCGGGTCGATGTTGCGGGCGACCAGGAAGAATTCCATCTCCGGTGCCACAACCGGTTCCCAGCCTTTATCGTGATAAAGCTGGACCACCCGCTTCAGCACGTTGCGCGGAGAGAAAGGGATCGGCTTGTCATCGCGGTCATAGGCGTCGTGGATCACCTGCAGGGTCCAGTCGCCGGTCCATGGCGCCGCCGTCGCAGTGGACATGTCCGGCTTCAGGGTCATGTCCTTTTCGATCCAGCCGTCCTCATCCGCGGCATCAGCCCAGTCACCGGTGATGGTCTGGTAAAAGATGCTGTCGGGCAGATGAAAGTAATCGGTCTTTGCGAATTTCGAAGCCGGTACCGCTTTGCCACGGGCGATACCGGGGAGGTCCGAGATAACGCATTCGACTTCGTCGAGACGACGCCCCTCCAGATAGGCTTTTGCTGCTTCGGGCAGGGTGTCGATCCAGGCTGACATCAGGTCCTCTCTTTCCGGTAAAACTTTGCGAGGAAGGTTGCGATTTCAGGGTTGTCCACGGGGGCGTCCAGCTCGGCGGCTGCACGGTCCAGCAGGTCATCGGGCACCACGCCGCGGCCGCGTTTTTCAATCAGGCCGCCGACAAAGGCGCTGGGGAATTCAGGGTGAGGCTGCCAGGAGATAATGTGGTCGCCATAGGCAAGGATGCCGTTTTCACAGAACGCGTTGCCGCCCAGCACGCGGGCGCCTTCGGGGCGTTCAACCACCTGGTCCTGGTGCCAGGCGTTAAGGGTGAGCGGCTTGCCGTCAACCTCATAGGTGACGCGGCCCACGGCCCAGCCGCCGTCGAATTTTTCGACCCTGCCGCCAAGCGCCTGGGCGATGATCTGATGACCAAAACAGATGCCGGCCAGCGGCTGTTTCCTGGCGTTGATCTCGCGGATCAGATCCTCCAGCGGCGGGATCCAGGCGTGGTCCTCATAGGCGCCGTGGCGCGAGCCGGTAATCAGCCAGGCATCGGCCTCATCGGCGCTGGAGGGAAGAACGCCATCGACAACAGCCCAGGTTTCAAACTCAAAACCATTGCCATCCAGCATGTCACGGAACATTGCGTCATAGTCGCCAAAGGACCCGAACAGGTCTTTGGGGGAGTGGCCGGTTTGCAGAATGCCGATTTTCATGTGTCACCAAATTTGATCAAATTGAGCCTAGCCGAGGATGCTTGACCGGGCAAGAGCCAAACACGCGCCTCGGGCAAAGCGGTTCTATACCGCTTCCAGCCAGGACAGCCAGTGGGTCTCTGGCGGGCGCTCCGCAAAGCCCGCCAGTTCCTGTCGCTTGGTCATCACCAGATTCCGGATGGCAGTCTGGGGTAAAATGCGGGCAATCAGGGGATCTGTCTCGAACCAGTTGATCGCGGTTTCCCAATCAGCGGCCAGCTGCGGCAGCCCTTCGATTTCGTAGATGTTTCCGTCAGAGGGGGCAGGAGGCTGCATCCCGTCTTCGATCCCGACCATCGCGGCACCCAGCACAGCCGAGAGCATCAGATAGGGATTGATGTCGCCACCAGCCACCCGGTGTTCGATCCGGCGCGCCTTTGGACTGCCGCCGGGGATGCGGATTGCCGCGGTGCGGTTTTCATAGGCCCAGGCGGCGCTAATGGGCGCATGGGCCCCTGGCACCAGCCGGTCATAGGAATTGCCGTGCGGTGCGAAGATAAGCGAGCTGGCAGGCATGGCTGCCAGGCAGCCGGCCACTGCCTGCCTTAGCAGGTCGGAACCTGTTGCGCTGCCGTCATCAAAGATGTTCTTTCCGTCCTGATCCTCAACCGAGAAATGCACATGCATTCCGTTGCCGGCTTCCTGCGCATAGGGTTTGGCCATGAAGGTCGTCGCAAACCCATGCTTGCGTGCAACCCCTTTGGCCAAAGCCTTAAACAGCCAGGCATCATCCGCGGCGCGCATGGCGTCTTGATGGTTGAGGTTAATCTCGAACTGGCCCAGACCAGCCTCTGAGATCGCTGCCTGAGCCGGAATGCCCATGCTTTCGGCGCCGTCGTACAGATCGGTAAAGAACGCGTCAAAAGCATCAAGTTCGGAAATCGAAAGCACCGATTGCTGGTCCAGCTTGCGGCCGGTCAGCGGATCGGCCGGCGGCGCCGGGGCGGGGCCGCTGTCATCCAGCAGGCAGAACTCCATCTCGGTTGCGGCTAGGACAGTCCAGCCGCGCGCGGTGTAGCGCGACAGAACATCGGCCAGCACGTGGCGCGGATCCCCTAAAAAGGCTGCGCCATCCTCCCAGTACATAGACATCGGCACCAGCGCCGAGGGCGTTTTGAGCCAGGGCATCGGAACAGCGCCCCGGTCCGTTGGGGTAATCACGCCGTCGGCATCGCCGGTTTCGAAAACCAGCGGGCTGTCTTCGATATCACGACCCCAAAGATCAACATTGAGCGCCGAAACAGGCATCCGTGCGGCGCCGCTGTCCAGCTTGCCGGCCAGGCTGGCAGGCATCCGCTTGCCACGCATCTGGCCATTCATGTCACAGGCAGCAATACGGATGGTCTTCAGTCCGGACAGGTCCATTGGGGGCTCCATGAATACGTTCCGCCAACCCTAGCGTAAGGAGATCCATTCGCCAAGATAATTTGATCAAAAGTTTTGAGCGATGTTCTAGAGGCTGGCTTTCCCAATTGAAGACGCTGTTTCGGCCGAACTATTGCGGGGGCCAAAACAAAGAATGGCTCCCGTAGGAGCCATTGCCAGAGTTCAGCGGATCAGGTTTGCGCGCCAGCGGATTTTCTTGCGCCGTTCCTGCGGCAGGTGCCTGTTCAGCTGCCTGTTCACAAAGCCAAACAGGAGAATGATCACCAGCGTCAGCAGGATGAAGTAGAACGCCAGGATCGGGTAGGGGACAAACGGGTTGAAGGTTTTGTCCGCGAAATAGCTGGCGTAGTAAAGCGCATCGCCCTTTTGCCGCCAGGCGGGAAAGCCCGAGAAGAACACCAGCGTGGTCGCATGGAACAGAAAGATTGCCTCGTTCGTATAGGCGGGCCATGCCAGCCGCATCATGGTCGGGAAAGTGATACGGCGAAACCGCTTCCAGCCGGTCATGCCATAGGCGTCGGCAGCTTCGATGTCGCCTTTGGGAACCGACAGCAGCGCGCCATAAAAGATTTCGCCTGAATAGGCGGCGGTGTTGCAGAACAGGACGATCAGCGCACCCAGCCATGCCGAGGTGAACGGGTCAAAGAAGCTGGAAACGCCCTTGAGATTGAGAAAGCAGGCATAGGCAAAGAAGAACTGAATGAACAGCGGGCTGCCGCGGAAGATGAAGATGAACCACTCAGCCGGTTTGCGCCATGCCGGATTGGCGCTATTTTTGCCGACGGCCAGAGCTACCGCAAAGAAAAAGCCGGTCAGCAGAGCCACGAAGCCAAAGTAAATGTTCCAGATCATGCCGGAGCCGATCAGGGTGAAATGTTCGCACAGGGTGTATTCGCCCTTGGGCAGCAAACGTTCGCCAAAGCCGATAGAGCGGAAGGCATAGGCCTGGATGGTTTCGACGCAACTCATGCCGCTGCCTTTCTTTGTGCTTCGCCTGCTGCGGTGGCCTGCCCCTTGGTCAGGCGGGCCATGATCCGGCCCAGAACGACCTCGGACACTTTGGTGAAGCAGAGATAGAAGACCAGCAGGGCAGCAAAATACCAGACGTGCCAGTTCGGGTGCGGGTAAGCGGTGAATTTGGCAGCTTTGGTGCCGCCCAGTTCGCGGGCCCAATAGACAATATCTTCGACACCCAGCAGGAACAGGAGCGGCGTAGCCTTGATCAGCACCATCCAGAGGTTGGAGAGACCCGGCAAGGCATAGACCCACATCTGCGGCACCAGAATACGCCAGAAGGCCTGGCGGTTGGACATGCCATAGGCCTCGGCGGTTTCGATCTGGGCGCGTGGCACCGCCTGCATCGCACCGTAAAGCACATTGGCAGCAAAGGCGCCGAACACGATGGAGAATGTCAGCACCGCCAGGAAGAACCCATAGGTTTCATGAACCCACTGGGGGGACGAGGAGAGCGGCAGCTTGGCCGCGTCGCAGACCACAAAATCGATACCCTGACGGATCGGCTGATCCCAATCCGGGCATTTCACCTTGTGGCGCATCCACTCAAACGCCTGATCGAGCGCAATGACAAAGAAAAGAAAAAAGGCGATATCAGGTACACCGCGCACGATGCTGGTGTAGCCCTTGCCAAACCAGCGCAGCGGCAGAAACTGCGAGCGGGCAGCACTGGCAGCGCCAAAGCCGAACAGCAAAGCTGTAGGCGCGGTTATCGCTAGCAGGGTCAGAACCACAATGACCGAGATGTAAAGGTTCACATGCTTGCCCGTGGTCAGGTAGCAGCTGAGCCAGCTCAGCCCCTCAAGCGTGGATGGGTCCGTGCAATAGGAAAACATGTATGAGCCTGTCTTTCTCGGTTCACGCCCGGCGCACCGGTCGCCGGAAGAGAATGAATGAGGCCCGCGTGCTGCGGCTCGCGGGCCTGCAGATCCCGAAACGGGATCAGATTACCACTGGGAGGACACTTCCCATTTGGCGATCAACGCGTTCAGCGAGCCGTCGTCCTTCATCGACTGGATCGCCGCGTCGAACTTGCCGCGCAGCTCCTGGTCGGATTCACGGACGCCCATGCCGACACCACCGCCAAGCGCTTCCTGGCGTTCAAGCATCACCAGGCCGTCGCCGATCACGGAGTCAAGGAAGCTCTTGTCGGCCAGCACCGCGTCTGCTTCGCCGTTGCGCACAGCTGCCACAGTTTCTTCCGGGGTGGCAAACTCGACCAGGGTCCAGCCCTGATCCGCGATGAAGCCGGCCTGAATGGTGGTCGCCTGCGCCGCGACAACGCCGCCCGCCAGGTCCACGTCAGCGGACAGGGCCACATATGCGGACGGATCCGGCGGCGTGTAGGCCTGGGTGAAGTCGATGACTTCGTCGCGCTCGTCGGTGATCGACATGCCGGCGATGATGGTGTCGTAGTTGCCGGAAACCAGGTTCGGAATGATTGAGTCCCAATCGTTCTTGACCCATTCGCAGGTCAGTTCGGCACGTTTGCACAGCTCATCGCCCAGCTCGCGCTCAAATCCGTCGATTTCGCCGGCGTCATTGACGAAGTTCCACGGCGCATAGGCGCCTTCGGTCCCCATACGCACGGTGTCCGCCAGGCCCATGCCTGCGGTCAGCGCCAGGGCGGCAGTGCCAAGGATCAGTGATTTCATGTGCTTACTCCCATTTTGGTTGGTTTTTGATCTTATTTGTGCAGCTCAATGAGCATGGCGGGTGGACGACAGGAAGGCCCGCAGCCGTTCAGACCGGGTGCCGCCAAAGACTTCGTCCGGGATGCCTTCTTCTTCGATCAGGCCCTGATGCAGGAAGACAATATGGCTGGATACGTCAGCCGCCATCTTCATGTCGTGGGTGACGATCAGCATGGTCCGCCCTTCGGCAGCCAGATCCTTGATCACCTTGATCACTTCCTGTTCCAGCTCAGGGTCCAGCGCTGACGTCGGTTCGTCGAACAGCAGCGCTTCGGGTTCCATGCACAACCCGCGTGCAATGGCCGCGCGCTGCTGCTGGCCGCCGGACAGCTGGGCGGGGTAGACGTTGCATTTGTCGCCGATGCCGACCTTGTCCAGATAATAACGGGCTTTCTCTTCAACCTCGGAGCGGTCACGGCCAAGCACGGTGACCGGCGCTTCCATCACATTCTGGAGGATGGTCATATGCGCCCAAAGATTGAATTGCTGGAAAACCATCGACAGGTTGGTACGAATACGCAGCACCTGCTTGGCATCGGCAGGGCGGCGCGCCAGACCCTGGCCTGCCCAGCTGACCGGCTCGCCTTTGAACAGGATCTCGCCCTTCTGGCTATCCTCCAAAAGGTTGCAGCAGCGCAGCAGCGTAGACT
Source organism: Leisingera sp. S232 (assembly GCF_049800895.1). Classification (NCBI taxonomy): domain Bacteria; kingdom Pseudomonadati; phylum Pseudomonadota; class Alphaproteobacteria; order Rhodobacterales; family Roseobacteraceae; genus Leisingera; species Leisingera sp. S232. The sequence goes on from NZ_JBNAFX010000014.1 coordinate 56,467, forward strand.
TGCCCGATCCCGAAGATCCGATCAGCGAAACCACGTCGCCCTTATGGGCGGTGATATCAACGCCTTTAATCACTTCCAGCTCGCCATAAGATTTATGCAGGCCGCGGATTTGCAGAACAGGCGTTGTATCGGTCAAGGTGTGTTTGTCCCTGTGCGTGGAAAGTTGTTCTTATTGGACCGAAAAAAAGACTGAATGCAATGTTCAAACCGTACAAACTGGCTTGTCAAACGTCAAAACGGCGGGTTCGACCGCTCATTTGGACAGGAGCGTTACGTCAGCTGAACTGCCCGGATGCGCTGTTCGGTCAGCACTGGGCCGGGGGGCGTCGGCACCGCCAGATAGTCGGAAGGGGTGAACCGCACCAGGCTTTTCAGGTGCAGGCAGGCCTTAGTCTCTGCATCCAGTTCGTAAATCGCCGTCTCGATGGCGGCAAACAATTCGTCTGTGTCCCTGCCAGGCGCTGTGATGTAGGGCAAGGTCGGCGTCGGGTCTGTGCGCTCGATCTCACATAGATCGCCAGCAAAAGCGTCGTGGTCCTTGATCAGCTCCCACGACAGCGCATCAAGCGAGGCAAAGTCGGCGCGGCCCTCAGCGACGGCTTCGGCCGACTTCCGATGGCCGCCGGTTTCCAGCAGCGTACCGGGCAGGATGCCACGGTCGTGCATATGCACCATCGGCGCAGCCCAGCCCGATTGCGACAGAGGCTCGTTATAAGCAAAGCCGCGGGTGGAAAAGGTGGATAGCGGCTGGCCTGCATCTTCCTGGCGAGCCACAAAAACACTGTTGTAATAGCCGGGTTCGCAGCCGGGCAAGCCATAGTCGGGTGTGCCCACCAGTTCCACCTCGCCATACAGCCGCGTGCGGTAGGGGCAGCCACAAGTCTGCGACAACAGCAAATCCGGCGATGTCCACACCTGCCAGAAATCGCCCCCGCGGGTCAGCTGGTCCGGCCCGCCGCTCAGATGCTTGCGGATTGCAGCCCAGAATCTGTCATTTGCCGCGGCGGTTTCCGGACGGTCGTACATTCCGAGATGGGCGATCATTCAGCAGCCTCTGCCCGTTTGCGCGCCATGGCACTGTCCACGTCCGAAACCCCAAGCAAGCTGGCAGACAGCCGCAGCAGCGCATCCTCGTTTGCGTCCCGGTGCCCGTCCGCCAGTGCCACCTGCCACAGCGCTTCAATCACGCCGGTGCGGTCTTCATAGGCCACCGCGTCCTTGATGGCACGGGTAAAGCGGACTGTATCGGGGGCCTCTGCTTCCATCGCTTCGGCCTGTTCACGCAGGATCAGCGTGCCGCCGGTGTCCAGCCCGTACCGGGTGGTCAGAATGCGGTCGATGCGGTCTTTCTCCATCTCGGAGTAATTGTGATCCGAACGCGCGATCCTCACCAGCAGGGCCGTCAGCGCCAGCCGGGCATCTTCATTGTCCAGTCGGGCAGGCGCCGGATCAAGCAGCCGCTGCAAAAGTTCCTTGAACATCAGCTGTCCTCCGCTGTGCCTCTGAATTTCGCTACCGCGCGTTCGCGGGCCTTCTGGCTGTCGGCATAGGAAAGCCCCATGGCCTTGCGCGCGTCCTCAATGATCGTGATTTCACCTTCGTGCTCATACCCGTCTGCCAGCACAACTTCCCACAGCGCATCCAGCGCTGCCAGCCGCTCCTCAAGACCCGTGGTCTCGCGGATCAGGCGGCCAAAAGTATCGGTCTCTGGCGCAGCAGCATGCAGTTTCTCGCAGGTGGCGCGCACCTTGGCGGCTTCAATGGCGTTGTGCTGGTAAAGCCGCGCGAGAATCCGGTCGATCAGGCTGATCTCCTCCAGAAGATACGCGCGGTCTGATTGCGCGACCCGCACAAGTAGCGCCCCCAGGGCCAGTTCGGCATCCGGATCCGGCAGCGCAGGCGGCACTGACGGGCGGAACGCTTGAAAGAATTTCTTGAGCAAAGGCATTTTCAGACCTCAGGCAGAACAGAAGGGCAGGCGGGTTCAGCCGCTGTAGCCTTCGATGATGTGCATATCACCCGTGGCAACCAGATCGCGAAAGGCTTTTGCGTCCTGGTAGCCAACGGAATCATAGCAGGCTTTGGCGGTTTCGAAATCTTTGAATTCCAGGACCACGGTGCGGGCCCGAAAGGCGCCTTCGCGCACCTCCCGCTCGCCGCCACGGATCAGGAATTTGGCGTCAAACTCTTCCAGCACTGGCCGCGCAGCATCAATATAGGCCTGGTAGCGCTCCATGTCGCGCACATCCACATGTGCAACCCAGTATCCTTTGGGCATGAGCCGCAGCCTCCCGCTGTTATTATAGTTGCAGGCAGGCTGATACAAAAGCGCCGTAAACACAATGGGGCGGTTCCCAAGAATTTCCCCGTGCTGGCGGAATTGACTTTTTTCAAGGCCTTGCGCGCCAAAGGAAACGCCCGCCAAAGCGGCGGGCGTTTCAAACATGGTGAACAGGCCTGTCAGCCGATCTCGGCCAGACGTGCCAGTGCTTCCTTGATCTTGGCTTCTTCTTCTTCCCGCGCGGCAAGGTTCGCCTTGGCTTCCGCAACCACATCCTCCGGCGCCGAGGCCGCGAATTTCGGATTGTTCAGCCGCCCGCGCAAGCCGCCCAGCTCCTTGGCCAGCTTGCCCAGGGTTTTCTCCAGACGCGCCTTTTCGGCGTCCACGTCGATCACATCCGCCAGCGGCAGGCCAAAGGAGGCACCGGGTGCCGCAACAGAGGCGCAGCCTTTGGGGAAGCTCTCGACCTGCTCCAGCGTGGTGATGCGGGCCAGTTTCTGGATCATCGCCTCGTTCTTCTCCCAGGCAGACCGGGCCTGATCCGAGAATTCGGTGACAACCATCGGGATCTTGGCGCCAGCGGGCACATGCATCTGCGCGCGGGTAGAGCGGATGTTCTCAATCGCGGTGATCACCCAGTTCATTTCGGCATCCGCATCGGCATTGACCAGCTCGGTGCCATAGGTTGGCCAGTCTTCATGCACCAGCATGCCCGCGCGCTTGGCGGTGTTGCCCCACAGCTCTTCGGTGATGAAGGGCATAATGGGGTGCAGCAGGATCATGCACTGATCCAGCACCCAACCCAGCGTCTGGCGGGTTTCAGCGATCACCGCCTCATCCTCGGAACCGAACAGCGGTTTCGACAGCTCAATGTACCAGTCGCAGACTTTGCCCCAGACAAAGGCATAAAGCGCGTTGGCCGCGTCGTTGAACCGGTAGGCCTCAAGTGCCGCGTCCACCTCAACCCGCACTTTGGCGGTTTCGCCAATGATCCACTGGTTCACTGCCGCCTTGGCATCCGGGCAGGCATAGGCCGGGACGGCTTCGTCATAGACCTTGTTGAAATGGGCAAAATTCACCGCATTCCACAGTTTGGTGCCAAAGTTCCGGTAGCCCTTGAGGCGCTCCATATCCAGCTTCAGCACGCCACCAAGCGCCGCCATCGCCGCCGAGGAGAAGCGCAGCGCGTCGGCGCCGAACTCATCAATGATCTCCAGCGGGTCTACCACGTTGCCGGTGGATTTCGACATCTTCTTGCCCTTGGCGTCGCGCACCAGCCCATGCAGGTAGACAGTGTCGAACGGGATCTGATCGACCACAGCCAGCTGCATCATCATCATCCGGGCCACCCAGAAGAACAGAATGTCCTGACCGGTGACCAGGGTCGAGGTCGGGAAGTATTTCTGCATCTCGGCTGTGTTTTCCGGCCAGCCCAGCGTGCCGATCGGCCAGAGGCCGGAGGAGAACCAGGTGTCGAGGACGTCGGGGTCACGAGTGATCTTAATGGTCGCCTCGATTGGGTTCCCGTCATTCCCGAGCGTACAAATGACAGGCTCGACAAAACGGTCTTCGGGCAAGGCGTCACTCTCAACTCTGACATCGATAGCGCACCCAAGAATAGCTTCGTACTTGGATTTCGTTGCCGCGATTGCTTCAGCTTCAGAGGAGGCGCAGATTGCCTCCTTTTTGAAGGCATCTGCAGCAGGAGCGCCGCCGTCATAGCCTTCGATAGAAGGCCCATACCAAACCGGGATCTGATGGCCCCACCACAGCTGGCGGGAGATGCACCAGGGCTCGATGTTTTCCAGCCAGTGGTAATAGGTCTTCTCGCCCGATTCCGGCAGGATCTTCACGTCGCCATTGCGGACAGCATCCAGCGCCGGGCCAACAACCTTTTCCGCGTCCACAAACCACTGGTCGGTCAGCATCGGCTCGATCACCACCTTGGAGCGGTCGCCAAAGGGCTGCATGATCGGCTTGTTCTCGACCAGGGGAACGGAGACTTCGATCTCATTGCCCTCATCATCCTTGCGGGTCTCGGTGGTCATAACCGCCAGGCCCTCGCTGGTGATCTGCTCGACCACAAGCTTGCGCGCCTCGAACCGGTCCAAACCGCGCAAGTTCTCCGGCACAAGGTTGACGGCGTCGGCTTCACTCTCACTCAGGGTCTTTTCGCCCTTCGCCACGGCCATGGCGAGGGTAGCGGCGGTGTCATAGCTGTCGCCATCGGCTCGCATCGCACCCTTCATATCCATCAGGCGGTACATTGGAATGCCGCCGCGCTTGGCGACCTGATAGTCGTTGAAGTCATGGGCGCCGGTGATCTTCACCGCGCCCGAGCCAAAATCCTTGTCCGGGTATTCATCGGTGATGATCGGGATCAGGCGGCGGTGCTCCTTGGGGCCAACCGGAATTTCACAAAGCTTGCCCACAATAGGGGCGTAGCGCTCGTCCGAGGGGTGCACAGCCACAGCGCCGTCGCCCAGCATGGTTTCAGGCCGGGTGGTGGCGATGGAGATGTAATCACGCTCCTCCTCGAGGATGACGTTGCCGTCCTCGTCCTTCTCAACATAGGTATAGGTGGCGCCGCCCGCCAGCGGGTATTTGAAGTGCCACATGTGGCCGGCGACCTCAACGTTCTCGACCTCAAGGTCTGAAATCGCGGTCTCGAAATGCGGGTCCCAGTTGACCAGCCGCTTGCCGCGGTAGATCAGCCCCTTGTTGTACATCTCCACAAAGACCTTGATAACGGCGTCGTGGAAGTTGGGGGAGTTCTCGTGCCCGGTGCGAGTGTCGCCTGCTGCACCCGCCATGGTGAAGGCGGTGCGAGAGAAATCGCAGGAGGCGCCGAGACGTTTCAGCTGCTCGACAATGGTGCCGCCGGACTGCTCTTTCCATTCCCAGACCTTTTCCAGGAATTTCTCGCGGCCCAGTTCACGGCGCGAAGGCTGCTGGGTTTTGGCCAGCTCGCGCTCGACAACCATTTGGGTGGCGATGCCCGCGTGGTCGGTGCCCGGCTGCCACAGGGTGTCGAAGCCCTGCATGCGCTTCCAGCGGATCAAGATGTCCTGCAGCGTGTTGTTGAAGGCATGGCCCATGTGCAGAACGCCGGTGACGTTCGGCGGCGGGATCATAATGCAATAGGTCGAGGCCTCAGGCTTGGCATTGGCGCCTGCCTTGAAACAACCGGCTTCTTCCCAGGCCCTGTAAAGGCGGCTTTCGGCTTGTGCCGCGTTAAAAGTCTTGTCCATCGCCATCGCTACGTCCCTCATGCAGTTGGGCGATCAATTACCGAATGGGGCCGGGAAGGGGAAGGCGGATTTTGCCGCAAACGTTCCGTCTGGGACGGATGGAGCGCTATTGGGTATTTAAGACCAGAAAGAAGCGGCAAGATTTCGTTAACCAGAATCGGCGCACTCTCCTTATGCGGTACAGGCTGGGGAGCCGATGACCGCACCAGGAAGAAGCTGCCCTTGCTCCTGGCATGATTATCCCCTGGCGGACGGACGGCCAGCGGGCGAGGGCGCTTCGCTTGTGGCTTCTTTCTGGTCCCAAATACCTGATTTGGAGCCAAAGGCGCAAAAACCTGCGCGCGCCCAGCGGGCGCGCACCGCTCAACAGCTGTAATGCCGCAACCCTGCTTCTGCCCCTCTTTGACCGGGGCACGTGGTCAGGCGCCCGCGGGTGTTGTCTGAGGTCGATCAGGTCCTTGACTGTACAGTCTCGCTGCGCAGCGGGGTCACTTTGTGGCCCAGATTTTGCGGCGGCGTTGCTTGACCATTTCGTTGCCCTCTTCGGTGCCGTCATGAAAGGTGTGGAACCACTGGTCCCAGGGTGTCTCCCAGGTGCCGTAGTTACAGTCGAAGAACCTGTGATGCAGCTGGTGAAAGAAATCGCCGACCAGGAACCTGGCCTTGTTGCCGAGTTTCAGATGCTCAAACCCAGCATGAGAGGTCGGGGCTCCGATGCCGTGGTGGAACAAGAGGAAGATCGCCAGGGCAGGATGCGCGGGCAGCAGGAAGAAGATCATCGTGTCGAACATCAAAAAGAAGCTTTCCACCGGGTGCATCGCCAGGCCGGACCAGGGGCCGGTGTTGATGTTGCGGTGATGCCAGGCGTGCACCTTGGTGTAGAGCACACCTACATGCAGCAGCCGGTGCAGCCAGTAGAAGTGAAAGCCTGCCCAGATCGGGATGAAGATGGTCATCAGAATGAAGGGGCCCGGGTTTTCCTCCAGCGTGATCATGGTGACCCAGCCATTGGCATAGGCGTAGAGGATGAAGCTTTCCCAGAACGTCCAGAAGGTGAGCGCCGGGCCAAGGGTCCAGAACATATTGTCCCAGACCTGGTTCTTGAAGGTGAAGACCTTGGCGCCCTTCATCATCGGGCGCATGTCATAGCGGTACTCGTCAGCCTGGGTGCGGAACTTCCATAGCGCCAGATGCAGCCCACCGGCCACCACCATCAAGATGCAGAAGTTGCGGAACCAGATCTCCGCCACCCAGTCCCAGCTGAGCGTTGCAATGCGGTCCAGCGACGGGGTGAGGAAAGTCCAGGTGAAAACGGCAAAACCCAGCAAAAGCGCCCGCAGGGCCAGCGGGTTCCAGCTTTGCAGCAGGTATCTGACCGAAGCCAGTGGCCTCAAAGGCCAGTCCCAATAGGGGGAGGTCCGGATCGGCAGCTGCGGGGTGAAGTTCCAAATCTTGCGCTTGGGGCGCGGCGCATTGGCGGGACTTGTCATGTCTCGTTTCTCATCTGGCTAGTGGGGGGGCGCTGTTGCAGCGGGAATGTTCGCTGCATGAACTTTAGGCGAAGGGCGGGGAAACCCAGCACGGTATGTCTTGCCGGTTAGGCTAAGTTCAGCTTAGCCTACGTTCATGGCAACCCGCATTCCCTCTCTCAATTGGCTGCGCGTGTTCGAGGCTGCGGCGCGTACCGAAAGCTTTGCCCGGGCGGCGGCGCAGCTGAATATGTCGGCGGCCGCCGTCAGCCAGCAGGTGAAGGCGCTGGAAACCCAGCTGGGCACGCCGCTCTTTTACCGCCACGCCCACGCAGTGACGCTGACCGAGGCAGGGCGGGCCTATCTGCCCTCGGTGCAGCAGTCACTCTTGATGCTGGAGACCGCCACCACCGGCCTATTCGGCGAAAGCCGCGAGCAGCGGCTGTTCGTGCAATCGGTGCTGCTGTTTGCCCATGGGGTGCTGGCGCGCGGGGTGCCGGGTTTCCAGGCCGCGCACCCGCAAGTCAATCTGGCGCTCAGCACTGGCAATATGGCCGCAGATTTTGCCAACCGGTTCACCGACTTGCAGATCGTATTCGGCAACCCCGCGCTGTTCAGTACCGAAAGCGACGAGCTGCTGCGGGAGGTGCTGTATCCGATGGCACCGCCGGATGTTGCCGCCCAGATCACCGCTCCGCAGGAACTGGTTCAGTTTCCGCTGATCGAAGTCTCCACCCACCGCGCCAGCTGGGTTCAGTTGTTTGAACACCTGCGGCTGCCGCATGGGCAGGCGCGGTATTTTTTTGCCGACAATTCGCTGATGGCCGCAGAATTGGCGGCGCAGGGGGCCGGCATTGCGCTGGCCCGCGCGCCGGCGTCTGACGCAGCAATGAAAGCCGCCGGGCTGGTGCCGTGTTTGCCCGGGGTGACGGTGCCGGGGCAGGAGGCCTATCACCTGATCTACCCGGACCGCGGCGCCCTGCGCCCTGCAGCCCGGCTGTTCCGGGACTGGCTGCTGGATTATATGCGCAGCGTTTGAAGAAGAATTGAGGGCACGTCCGGCCCTGGGCAGGGGCGACCGGCTCTCTCCTGTAGGGGGCGGGCGGTAATGTGGCGACCTGAAGCCTTTACTGACCGGTCCGGTCCAGCTTGGTTGCCAGATGGATCAGGCTTTCGGAGGACCGCACCCCGCGTGCCTCCGCAATATGGTCGATGGTGTCGTCCAGTTCAGCCGTGCTTTGCGCCACCACCTGGGCCAGCAGGTCGAACCGGCCAGAGGTCGTGTGAACCACCTCCACCCCCGGCAGGCTGCGCAGGCGGGCCAGCACCTCCGGCCCCGACCGCGGCTCAATCGACATCAGTACCGTCGCCTGCAGCGGTGGCCGGGCGGCGGCGGAGGATTTGAGCGTGTAGCCAGTGATCACACCGGCGGACTCCAGACGCTCAATCCGTGCCTGAACAGTGGTCCGGGCGAGGTCCAGATGGCGGGCAAGCTCCGCCACCGGGCGGCGGGCGTTCTCCCGCAGCAGGGTGACAAGGCGCTGATCGATGTCGTCGGTTTGCATGCATTCCCTGCGATATGACGAAAACTTTCGTCACTATAGGCAATGTGCCAAGCGATATCGACGGGAAATTCTCGGAAAATATGTAAAACGAATGAGGGTTACCCGATGCAGCACATTCCTCCGCTTTGGCTTTCGCCTGAATCCCACCTGGCCCGCAGTGCGCCGGATCACCCGATCCTCTATTTCTCGCCGCGTGTCCTGCATGAGGTGGCCAGGCGGTTCCAAAGCGGCTTTCCGGGTCTGGTGACATATGCGGTCAAGGCGAACCCGCATCCGGCGGTCCTGTCTAACCTTGTGGCTGCGGGGATCTCTGCCTTTGATGTGGCGTCGCCCGCGGAAATGGAGGCGGTGCGTGCCGCCAGCCCCGGTGCGGTGATGCACTACAACAATCCGATGCGCTCAGCGGCGGAAATCGCGGCGGGAATCGAACATGGGGTCACCAGCTGGTCGGTGGATGAGCTGAGTGAACTGGAGAAACTGGACGCGGTGCCGCGCACTTGTGAAATTGCTGTCCGCTTTGCCCTGCCGGTGGCAGGCGCCGCCTATGATTTCGGCAGCAAATTCGGTGCAGCGCCAACAGAAGCGGTAGAGCTGCTGAAGCAGGTGGCGGCCAGGGGCTGGTCACCGGCGCTGTGTTTCCATCCGGGTACCCAGTGCGAAGATGAAGCCGCTTGGGTGGAATACATTCATGCTGCAAAGAAGATTGTCGATGACTCCGGTGTACAGATTGCGCGCCTGAATGTCGGCGGCGGCTTTGCTGCCAACCGGAACGGCGCGGCGCCGGATCTGGAGAAGGTCTTTGCCGCAATTGAAAAGGCGGCGGCCCAGGCCTTTGGCGCAAAGCAGCCCACTCTGATCTGCGAGCCGGGCCGGGCAATGGTCTCTGAAAGCTTTACATTGGCCGCGCGCATCAAGGGGATGCGCAACGGGGGCGCAGTTGTGTTCCTGAATGATGGTATCTATGGCGGGCTGGTGGATATCCGCGACATGGGGCTGCCGGGCCGGGTAGAGGTTGTCTCTGCGCGCGGCAAGCACCGGGCAGGCAAACGCAGGCCCCGGGTGGTGTTCGGCCCCACCTGCGACAGTCTGGACCGGCTGCCGGACGGGCTGCCGCTGCCGTGTGACGCCATGGCTGGCGACTATGTTCTGTTTCCGGGGCTTGGCGCCTATTCCTCGGCCATGAGCACGCAATTCAACGGCTACGGTCTCAGTGACGTGGTGACGGTGATTGAACTGGCTGGGCAACCGGCCAGCTAAGTGTCGCCTCGCGCCATGGATCGCCAGCCAACCCGATCAGCGGGCGGGCAAGGGCACATGCGGTAAACGCCAGCCAGTGAACCGGTACCGGGATGTCAGGTCCTGACCGGCCAGTCGATCCCGCCCGCAGCTGACCCTGGGGCACTGTCACTGGCGCGACAGATGGTGCCGGGGATTTTATCAAAGATCTTGGCCGCGCTGCGCAAGGGTCTGATACTGCGTGATTCTCCCCTTTCAACACCGAAATTGGTTAACGCGGAAAGCCCCGGGGCGTTGGGGTGTGTTACTATATTGAAAGTATTTTGGGTGATCCTTCAGATGGCAGGGAAGTGGAGTTTCTGGAGGATGGCCGGGTGAACATCGATGTCGGCAGACAGAGCGACGGGCAAGGGCATGAAACCGTCCACGCCGGGTTCCCTGCCGACCAGAGCGGCCTGTCGGCTGATCGTATCCAGATGTTCTGCAGTGACAGAGGACGCAACGCTCAGGGCGACGACACCAGTGGGCCGGGCTCTGCGGCAATCCGGGCCAATGCACCACGTGCAGCGCTGGAGGCCATGGAAATGGCCCGCGCGCAAGGCCGTACTGACCTTCAGCGTCACGCGGCGCGGGCCGGGCTGCCTGGTCGCTCTTTGCCAGATGGCGCAAATATTTCCGAAATTGTTATCGATCCGGAGGCTGGGCAAACAGACTGGGTGCGCTACACTGTAGTTGATGATTTCGGTAATCTGATCAACCTGATGTCGGCCGAAGGCCAGGTGCATGGCGGCGCGGCGCAGGGGCTGGAACAGACCATGCTGGAGCGGGTTGTCTTTGATGAAGAGCGACGACTGCTCACGGTTTCGTTTCTGGGCTGTGCATTGCCGCGGGCCAGCCGCGTGCCCATGATTGGAATCACCACAGAGCCGGTGCCTTTGGCACAGAACCAGCTGGGGATGAACGGCAGCGGCGAAGCGGGGGCCGCAGGTGCGCCGGTTGCTGTTGCAAACGTGGTGCAGGACCGCGGCATACGGCAGGTGGACATGCCGTTCACACCGTCGAGGATTTGGGAAGTGCTTAAGGGATGTTTCTGAAGCAGCTGAGCAATAGGGTTTTAGGGTGGCTGGGACGGCCGCTGCGCTCGGAGCATTCGGGTGAAGCCAAGCTGCGCGGTCCTCAGGCCCATGTGATTATTCTGGATGGCACCATGTCGACGCTGGAGGCAGGCCATGAAACCCATGCAGGCCAGCTGTACCGCCTGTGCCAGGAAATGGGCGGCCAAGTATCCGTCTTCTACGAATCCGGCGTGCAATGGAAGGGCTGGGGCAGCGCCCCTGACGTGATGATGGGGCGCGGGATCAATCGGCAGATCCGCCGCGCCTATGGCTATCTGGCGTCCCGTTACCGCCCCGGAGACAGGATTTACCTCTATGGCTATTCCCGTGGCGCCTATGCGGTGCGGTCGCTGGCTGGGGTGATCGACCGGATCGGCCTTCTGAAAGCGGAACATGCCACTGTGCGCCACATCCGCACCGCCTACCGCCACTATCGGTTAAACGGACGGTCCCAGACCGGTGCGGCTTTCAGCGCCGCGCATTGCCACGATACGGTGGAAATCGAGATGGTCGGTGTTTGGGATACGGTTAAGGCACTGGGCTTGCGGCTGCCGCTGCTGTGGCGCTGGGCGGAAAAACAGCATAATTTCCACAACCACACGCTGGGGCCGCATATCAAAAGCGGCTACCATGCCCTGGCGCTGGATGAGACGCGGGACGTTTTCAGACCGGTGCTGTGGGATTGCCCGAAAGCCTGGGATGGCCATGTGGAACAAGTGTGGTTCCGCGGCGCCCATGGCGACGTAGGCGGCCAGCTGGGCGGGTTTGAGGCGGCACGGCCACTGGCCAATGTCTCTTTGGTCTGGATGCTGGAGAAAGCTGAGGAGCGTGGGCTGCCGTTGCCGCTGGACTGGCGGATGCGGTTTCCGGTGGACCCCAAGGCCGCCTCGGTAGGCACCTGGCAGGGATGGGGTAAGATTTTTCTGCTGCGCAGCCGCCGCCGGGTCGGGTTGGATGCCAGTGAACGTCTGCACAGCAGCGCGGGTCCCGGTCGACACGCGGCGCAGGCGGCAGGCGGCTGGCTGGCAAGATTTTCCAAAACCTGACAGAGGCGACTGACCGAAGCTGCGCAGGAAAAGGCGGGTTTTGCTGGGCCGCTGCCGCCTGAGACGGATAGCCGCCCTAGCGGCCAGCAGCTCTGCGTTGCTCCAGTTCTTTCTGCAGCCGCTTCAGCGACTGCGAGACAATCAGCTTATGCGCCGGCCTGACCGGCAGCATGTAGATGCGGCCAAACAGGGTATGGGTGACCACTGATGTGGTAAGGCTGAGCACACCGCTGTTGCAGCAGACGCAGGTCATCACATCCAGGTGCCGGTCCCGCGCGGTGAGGGTCAGCAGCTGGTCAGATGCGGCCTCCACCAGGAAGAAATCGAGCATGTCTCCCGTTTTCACATCTGCGCGCTGCTGACCAGAAAAGCCGCCGACACGCTTCACGCCGAACAACGCTGACATGGCATCACGCAGCCAAAAGGCCAGTTTCAACCCGGGCAGCGGCTGTTTGTGAATGATGTTCCAAGCCTCCAGCGGGGTGACCGGAACCGGCAAAACCAGCGATTGCGTATCAAGAAAATCCAGCTCCCCGGCCGGAGCTAGAACCTGGATGCGGGCCGTTGCTGCACGGGCGAGGCTGTTTGACGGCATGGCCTGTCTTTCTGAGGTTTTTGGATTTCTTGCAGATGTTCAGATCTTGCAGATACTTAGGTGAAAAACTGCAACAAGCAAGGCCGTGCAGGGCATGCCCCAGTTTTATGGCCCCGCGTTTAAGATGGTGCGATCTGCATCACGATACAGGTGGTGGAGCCGGTGGCATAAAGGCGTCCGTCCGCAACTCCGCGCAACGCACCATGGGCAACGCCGGTGGAGCGACCCACGTGATCGATGCTGCCGGTGCAGTCAATCAGGGTGCCAAGCGGGATGGGCCGCAGAATGTTGATCTTGTATTCCAAGGTTGTATAGACCGAGCCCCGCGGCACCTTGGTCATCACCGAACAGGCCATGGCGCTGTCCAGCAGCGTGCCGTACCAGCCGCCATGCACCGTGCCCATCGGGTTGCAGACGTGGAATTCCGGGGTGCCGCGAAACACGACCTGGCCGTCTTCGACCGAATGCAGATAAAAGCCCAGCGTCTTTGCAATTGGCGGGCCGGGCAGGCGGCCCTCCAGAATGCCTTGCATGAACTCCAGCCCGGAGATCCCGGTCGTCTGCTCCAGCGTCAGAAGGTCAGCGGGTTTTTCAGCGTAGAACATGGCGCGGGTCCTTGGGCAGTTATGCCGCCATTAGAAACCGCGCCGCCATGGGCGCAACGTTTACGCCACGTTCTGCAGCGACACTTTGGGAGTGACGCCCAGGGCAAAGCAGACATCGCGGGTCAGCTCGGGCCGGTTCAGCGTGTAAAAATGCAGCCTGTCCACGCCGCCCTCCAGCAGATCAGAGCAGAGCTCGGTGCAGAGTGCGGTGGCCAGTAGTTCTTCGCGGTCATCGCGCAGCGCCTTGTCGAACGCATTTTCAACCCAGTCCGGGATAATGGTGCCGCAGCGTTTGGCAAAGTTGCGCGCTCCCTTCCAGTTCTCGATCGGCAGAATGCCGGGGGTGAGCCTGCTGCCGTCAATACCGGCCTTTTCGCAGGCATCGCGGAAACGGAAGAAGGTGTCAGCCTCAAAGAAGAATTGGGTCAGCGCCTCATCCGCACCGGCATCCAGCTTGCGCTTCAGCCATTCGACATCGGCGGCTTGATCCGCGGCTTCCGGATGGCGGTCCGGGTAGGCGCCAACCTTGATCTTGAAGTCGCCGCGGGCCTTCAGCCCCTTGATCAGCTCAACCGAATTGGCAAAGCCTTCGGGATGCGGGGTGAACCTGCCTTCGCCCTTGGGCGGGTCGCCGCGCAGGGCGACAATCTCGGTCACGCCAGCGGCCGCAAACTGATCCGCGATCTCCAGCGTTTCGGCCTTGGAGGCGTTCACGCAGGTCAGATGCGCGGCCACATTCAGGCCGGAGGATTTGTGCAGCGTCGCAACCGCATCGCGGGTCAGGCTGCGCGTGGTGCCGCCTGCACCATAAGTCACCGACACAAAACGCGGGTCCATTGGAGCGAGGACTTGCACGGTGTCCCAAAGCCGGAAAGAGGCTTCGAGATTTTGCGGCGGGAAGAATTCAAAGGAAATCTTGGGCGTCGTCATGCTCGGGGTCTCTCGCTAGGTTGATTTCACCTCTTGTTGCATGGTCTCATACGTGAGACAATTTCATAATTCTCAAGAACAACATGAGCGATCTGATAGGATGCACATCGAATTTCGCCATCTGCGCACCATCAAGGCCATCCATGAGGCCGGGGGGCTGGCAAGGGCTGCTGAGCAGCTGAATATCACCCAAAGCGCGTTGAGCCATCAGGTGAAAGGGCTGGAGGATCAGGCCGGTGTCGAGCTGTTCATCCGGCGCTCCAAGCCGATGAAACTGTCGCCGGCAGGGCTGCGGCTTTTGCGGCTGGCAGAGCAGGTTTTGCCGCAAGTGGAAGCCACACAAGCGGAATTTTCCTCGCTTCGTGACGGCAACACCGGCCGGATGCATATCGCCATTGAATGCCACGCCTGTTTTGAGTGGCTGTTTCCGGTGCTGGAAGGGTTCCGCAGGAACTGGGGCGATGTCGATGTGGATATCCGTCCGGGCCTGGCCTTTGATGCGCTGCCTGCACTGCAAAAAGAGGAGGTGGATCTGGTGGTGTCCTCCGACCCGGAGGATATCGCCGGTGTCGAGTTTATCGAGCTGTTTGATTACAATGCCGTGTTTGTTGCCTCGGCGCAGCATCCGCTTGCCGCAAAACCCTTTGTCGAGGCTGCGGATTTCATCGGGCAGAACCTGATCACCTACCCGGTTGAAAAGGCCCGGCTGGATGTGTTCAGCCAGTTGCTGATCCCGGCAGGCGTCGAACCTGCCTCGATCCGCCAGGTGGAGCTGACGGCGGTGATCCTCTTGCTGGTGGCCTCCAACCGCGGGGTGTCGGTGCTGCCGGACTGGGTGGTGCGGGAGGTGAAATATTCCTCCGACTATGTGACCCGGCCGCTCACCAAATCGGGGATCACCCGCAGGCTCTATGCGGCGATCCGGGCGGATGACCGCGAAAAACCCTTCATGCAGGAGCTGATCCGGCTGGCCAAGGTCGAGGCCCGCAAGCTGCAGCTTATGTAAAGGCTGCAGGGTGGGGAGGCGCGGAGCGGCCTGCGCCGTTCCGGCGCCTGTGCCCGCTCCGCGCGGTTGCGTGATCCGGCGGGCGCGGCGTCTGGATCAGACCAGTTTGACGATCTGCTTGCCAGTATTGCCGCCCTGCAGCATCGACAGAAATGTCTTGGGGGCGTTCTCCAGCCCTTCGGCGATGTCTTCCAGATACTTGATGCTGCCGCTGGCAACCATCGGGCCCGCTTCGCGCAGGAAATCGCCGTAGCGGTGGTAGTGGTTGAAGATGATGAAGCCGTTCACAGACAGGAATTTGACCAGCACATCGCGCCAGATCGCCGGAGCCGTCAGACTGGTCTGGGCGCCCTCGTACCAGGCGACCATGCCGCAGACCGGAATGCGGCCGAAACTGTTCATCAGTGGCAGCACCGCTTCCAGCACTTTGCCGCCGACATTTTCATAATAGATGTCGATGCCGTCCGGGCATTCTGCTGCCAGCGCCTCGCGGAGGGCTTCGGAACTGTCATAGGCGCGGTGATCGAGGCAGGCGTCAAAGCCGAAGGTTTCAACTGCCAGTTTGCACTTGTCAGGTCCCCCCGCGATGCCAACCACACGCAGGCCTTTCTGCTTGGCCAGCTGCCCGACCATTGATCCGACCGGGCCGGTGGCGGCGGCAACCACCAGGGTTTCGCCCGCCTGCGGGCGCCCATAGGCGTCCAAGCCATGCCATGCGGTAAACCCCGGCATGCCGAGAACGCCGAGCGCAGTGGTGAGCGGTGCCAGTCCCGGGTCCAGTTTGCGGATGTCCGAGGCTTTGGCGCAGGCATGGCTGGCCCAGCCGAACATGCCCAATGCAAAGTCGCCGGGTTGGAAATCCGGGCTGTTGGAGGCAATCACCTTGCCGACGCCGCCTGCGGTCATGACGGCACCAACCTCCACTGGCGGGGCATAGGATTTGCCTGCGTTCATGCGGCCGCGCATGTACGGGTCCAGCGACATATAGTGAACCTTTACAAGCACTTCTCCCTCAGATGGCTGGGGCAGGCTGACGCTTTCCAGACGGAAATTTTCTTCGCTGGCTTGTGTGTCCGGGCGGCTGGCAAGCACGATACGCTGCATTTGTCCTGTCATCGGGGTGTTCCTTGTTCTGTTTGCACCGGAATGTGATCCGGCCAGAGATGGAATTCAACCATTCCAGCCGCAGTAACCGCGCGTCACGGCCGTTAGCCTCTTTGGGGCATAACCCCTTGGCAAGCGCAGACTGGGAGCGTATAGGCACGGCTTGACCCGGCATCTCCCCGACGTGACAGGATTCTGCAGACATGATTGGCAGCGCAAACCTCAATGTGATGATCAAGGCCGCCCGCAAGGCAGGCCGTTCCCTGGTGAAAGATTTCCGCGAGGTGGAGAACCTGCAGGTGTCGATGAAAGGCGCGGGAGATTTTGTCTCCAGGGCTGACATCGCCGCCGAGAAGATCATCAAGGAAGAGCTGCGCAACGCGCGTCCGACCTATGGCTGGCTGGCCGAAGAGGGCGGCGAGGAAGACGGCGAGGATCCGACGCGCCGCTGGATTGTCGACCCGCTGGACGGCACCACCAACTTTCTGCACGGGCTGCCGCACTGGGCGATTTCCATTGCGCTGGAGCATAAGGGCCAGATCGTCGCCGGTGTGGTCTATGACGCCGCCAAGGATGAGATGTTCTTTGCTGAAAAGGGTGCTGGCGCCTGGATGAACGACACCCGCATCCGTGTGTCAGGACGCCATCGGATGATCGAGTCGATCTTTGCCACCGGCGTGCCGTTCGGCGGCCGCGCCGACCTGCCGCTGACCCTGCAGGATCTGGCCCGCCTGATGCCCGCCTGCGCCGGCGTGCGCCGCTGGGGCTCTGCCGCGCTGGACATGGCCTATGTGGCCGCAGGCCGCTATGAGGGCTTCTGGGAACGCCGTCTGAACGCCTGGGATCTGGCCGCAGGCATCATCATCGTGAAAGAGGCCGGCGGCCTGGCCGAAGCCATCGACCGGGAAGCAGGCATCATCGACAGCGGCTCTGTGGTCTGCTCGAACGAGCCGATCTTCGAGAATTTCGCCAAGGTGATCCGCGGCTGAACTGGCAAGCAGGCTGAGACTATGAAACGCGGCCATTGCACCGCGTTTTTTGTTTCGTGTGGGGGCGCGGGCGCAGCCCGGCTGTCAGCCAGGCAGACGGTCATTGCTGATCAGAGGGATGGTTCACCCCGTCATTCCAGGGGATCTCGCCATAGGTTTCCGGATGCGTCCGCGGATTGGCGCCTTCGAGACAGCCCAGATTGACGCCGCATTCCCTGGGGTCCGAGCGGCGCTGATGGTGGGTGTAGATACCGCAGGTCTTGCAGAAATAGTGTTTCGCCGCATGGGTGCCCCAGGTATAGAGGCTGAGGTTCTCGGCCCCCTTCAGCACCTTCAGGCTGGCGGCAATGGCGGTAACCGCCGCTGCGCCGCGGCGGCGGCAAAAGGAACAATCGCAGCGCGCGGCAGAGGCAAGGCCGCTGGGGAACTCTGCCTCTATCTCAACAGTGCCGCAGTGGCAGATGGCGCGTAGAAGGGGCATCAGAGCTTCCTTTCCTGACTGAATGTGAGCTGGGCCTTTAATATTTCCCCGTAAAATCTTCGAGCGCAGCTCTACCATTTTACATCCCCGATGCCTATCGGGGGAGCGGCCTGCGCTTTATCCAGTTGCGTGTTTCATGGTTTCGCAGGCCGCTTTTTCAAGCACAGCTGTTGGAGGCGTGGGGCGGCCTGAGGCCTTACTTGCCCCAGGGTCCCGGACGCGGCTTCTTGCGCGGCAGTTTGGGGATGCGGCTGGCGGCGTATTCGTACTCATTCTCTGGATGTGGTGGCAGCCCTTGGGTCTTGTTCCAGAAACCCGGCCCGCCGCGGCGCAGCCACAGGGGCAGGCACAGGACCAGCCCCACCGCAAAACCGCCGGCATGGGCCCAATAGGCAACGCCGCCCTGATCCGGGTCGGCGCCAAGGCCGCCAAAGAATTGCATCACCAGCCACAGGCCCAGCATGACAAAGGCGGGAATGGTGAAGATGCGGAAATAGATGATCAGCACCAGCAGGATATCGACGCGGGCCTTGGGGAACATCAACAGGTAGCCGCCCATCACGCCAGCTATGGCGCCGGAGGCGCCGACCGTTGGAACCCAGGAGCCGGGAGCCGAGTACACATGGATCAACCCGGCGCCGATGCCGCTGGCGAGGTAGAAGGCGAGGAAGGCGAGATGGCCCATCTCATCTTCCAGGTTGTCGCCGAAGATCCACAGAAACAGCATGTTGCCGCCCAGATGCATCAGCCCTGCGTGGATGAACATCGAAGTAAAAAGTGTCTCAAACCCGTTGCCCTTGCTGATTTCGGCCGGGACCACCGCATAGGCATCATAGAACAGGGCGAGTGCGCGGGGGGAAGCATAGCTGGCTGAATAGTAGAAATAGGCCAGGATATTCGCCGCCATCAGCGCATAGACAACATAGGGTGTGCGGCCGGACGGGTTGTGATCTCGGATCGGAAACATGGGGGAACGCTGGGCCGGAAATGGCCCTGCGTCAAGCGGTTAAGCGAAACAGGATGGTGATTTGAGCACCGCCCGGCGGCAAGCCGGGCAGCGCAGTTGTTTCGGGTGGTCTCCAGGTCAGGCGTTGCCACCCAAAAGCTGCGCATTGCCACCAGAGGCGGTGGTGTCGACGCAGACGTGGCGTTCTGCCAGCACGCGGGCGCGGTCGGGTTTGCCGGGGATCAAAGGGATGATCGGGCCGACGCGTTTGGCCAGCGCCTGTTCGATGTCCCGCCCGGTAGCCTCATCGCCCCACCACAGGACACCAGCAATGCCTGCCATCGTTTCCAGCCGGTGCAGGTCGAACATGCCATCCGCCTGCATGGCGGTGCCGCCCAGGCTGATCACGTGTTTGGCCTGCGCCTCGGCCGCCTCGGCGCCTGGCCCCATGCACAGAAGCGGCGGCCGGGCAAAAAGGGTCAGGCGGTTCGATTCACCGGTCGGACCGGGCAGGGTGGTGGTCACCGGCTGCGCAGGCACGCCGCTGATTGCGGGCAGCGCAGAGGTGGTCGTCTCCCACTGGCTGCTGCTTTGCTGCCGGTCCGGCGCGCAGAACCGGCTGAGGTAGTCGGGGCCGCCGGCCTTGGGACCGGTGCCCGAAAGCCCCTCGCCACCAAAAGGCTGGCTGCCAACAATGGCGCCGATCTGGTTGCGGTTCACATAGAGGTTGCCCGCATGCACCCGGTCGCAGACATGCTGCACCCGGTCATCGATGCGGGTGTGCAGCCCAAAGGTGAGCCCGTAGCCGGTGGCGTTGATGTCGTCGATGATCTTGTCCAGCTCCTGGGACTGGAAGCGCACCACATGCAGGACCGGGCCAAAGATTTCTTCTTCCATCCAGGCGATGTCCGGGATTTCGATCAGGGTCGGCCCGACAAACGTGCCGGCCTGCGGTGGCCGGATTTCCTTCAGCACCCGGCCTTGCATGCGGGCCTTGGCAATATGGGCCAGGATGCCAGAGCGCGCCTTGTCGTCGATCACCGGGCCGCTGTCAGTGCTAAGATGCCAGGGGTCGCCCACCTGCAAAAGGTCCATCGCGCCCTGCAGCATCTCCAGCACGTTGTCGGCGATGTCGTCCTGCAGGTAGAGGCAGCGCAGCGCTGAACAGCGCTGGCCTGCGGATTGAAAGGCGCTTTCGACGACCGATTGCACCGCTTGTTCGGGCAGCGCGGTGGAGTCGACGATCATCGCATTCAGCCCGCCGGTCTCGGCCACCAGTGGCGCCCCGGGGCGCATGGTGTCAGCCATGGTGGCGCGAATGCGCATGGCAGTGGCGGTGGAGCCGGTGAAGCTGACGCCGGCAACCCGCGCATCGCCAGTAATGGCAGCGCCAACCTTGGAGCCGCGGCCCGGCAGCAGCTGCAGCGCATGGCGCGGTACGCCGGCCTCATGCAGCAGCTGCACCGCGCGATGGGCCACCAGCGGGGTGGGGTCGGCGGGTTTGGCCAGAACGCCGTTGCCGGTGGCCAGCGGTGCCGAGATCAGGCCGGTGAAAATCGCCAGTGGGAAATTCCACGGCGAAATGCTGGAGATCACGCCGGCGGGGTCTGCATCGGGGATGCGGGCGGCGTAATAGCGCAGAAAGTCCACCGCCTCGCGCAGCTCGGCCACCGCATCGGGGATGGTCTTGCCAGCCTCGCGGGCCAGGATCGCAAACAGCTCGCCATAGTTTTCCTCGTAGAGATCGGCGGCCTTGTTCAGCACGGCGGCACGTTCGCTGGCCGGGGCACTCCAGGGCGCTGCGGCAGCCAGTGCGGTTTCCAGATCCGCGCCGGAGCAATATCGCACCTTGCCCACCGGGCTGAGGTCGGCGGGGTTGGTCACATCCAGCGGCGCCTCGGGCCGGGCCTCGCCAGCGATCAGCGGTCCGGCCTCCCAGGTGTGGGTCCGCCAGGGCGCGCGGGCGTCTTCGATGCGGGCAAGCGTCGGCGCATGGCCGAGGTCGAACCCTTTGGAGTTAGGGCGCTCCGGCGCATAAAGCTCTGGCCCGGTCGGGATTTTGCGGGTGATGTCCGCAATCTCTGCAAAGGGGTCGGCGGCGACCTCTTCGGGCGGGACGTTCTCGTCCACGATCTGGTTCACAAAGGAAGAGTTGGCGCCGTTTTCCAGCAGGCGGCGCACCAGATAGGCCAGCAGATCGCGGTGGGCGCCAACAGGTGCGTAGATCCGGCAGTTGGTCCTGTTCTGCTCCAGTACCATCTGATGCAATGTCTCTCCCATGCCATGCAGGCGCTGGAATTCATAAGCCGCATTATCGATGGATTGGGCCATATGCAGGATGGCAGAGACGGTATGCGCGTTGTGGGTGGCAAACTGCGGATAGATCCGGTCTGTCAGCCCCAAGAGCTTGCGTGCGTTGGAGATATAGGACACATCGGTCAGCGCCTTGGAGGTAAAGACCGGGAAGCCATCGACGCCCTCAACCTGGGCGCGCTTGATCTCGGTATCCCAATAGGCGCCTTTTACCAAACGCACCATGAAGCGGCGGTCGTATTTCTCGGCCATCTCATGCAGGGCGTCAATTGCCAGCCCGGTGCGCGGGCCATAGGCCTGCACAACCACGCCAAATCCGTCCCAGCCCGCCAGAGCCGGATCCGAGACCACCGCGTCAATGACTTCCAGCGACAGCGACAGGCGGTCGGCTTCCTCGGCGTCAACATTGAGACCCATCTTGGCCGCTTTGGCCAACAGCGCCAGCGCCTTCAGGCGCGGCACCAGATGCTCCATCACACTGTTTTCCTGTGCCAGTTCATAGCGCGGGTGCAGGGCAGACAGCTTTACCGAGATGCCGGGATTCCTGCGGATGTCGTCGCTGTTGCAGGCGGCGGCAATGGATGAAATCGCCTTGGAATAGGCCAGATGGTAACGGGCGGCGTCTGCCTCGGTGCGGGCGGCTTCGCCCAGCATGTCATAGGAATAGCTATAGCCCTTGGCCTCTATCCCGGCAGCGCGGTCCATGGCGCTTTCGATGGTTTCGCCCAGCACGAATTGGCGGCCCATTTCCTTCATCGCGCGGCTGACAGCGGTGCGGATCACCGGTTCGCCCAGCCGCTTGATGGCGCCGCGCAGGGCGCCGATGGGGCTGCGCTCTTCGTCCAGCACCTTGCCGGTCAGCATCAAGGCCCAGGTCGAGGCATTGACCAGCGAGGAGGTGGATTTGCCCAGATGCTTGCCCCAGTCCGAAGGCGCGATCTTGTCCTCGATCAGCGCATCGATTGTGTCCGCATCCGGCACCCGCAGCAACGCTTCGGCCAGGCACATCAGCGCCACGCCTTCGTCGGTCGACAGCCCGTATTCGGCCAGGAAAACCTCCATCAGCCCCGGTGCCGAATGGCCGCGGATGTCGCGCACCAATGCGGCGGCGTTGGCGCAAATGCGGTTGCGGTCTGCGTCAGTAAGGGCGGCCTGGGCCACCAGCTGGTCGCGGATCGCGGCTTGGTCGGCATAGGTGCCGGCGTCGATCCGGAAGCGAAGTTTGGTATCAGCGGTCATGAGGTGACTCCACAAGAAAATGTGCAGGGCTTTTGTTAAGCCTACACGCTTTGCGGCGGGACAATTGACTGAATTGATGATATCCATAGGTCAAATGGGTAAAAATGTGAAAATTGAAGGTCCAAATGAACTCCATAGACCTTGATCGCTTTGACCGGGCGATTCTCAACGTGCTGAGCGAAGACGGCCGCATTTCCATTGCGGACCTTGCCCGGCGTATCGGCCTGTCAAAGACCCCGACCCAGACCCGGCTCAAGCGGTTGGAGGCGGAAGGCATCATCACCGGCTACCGGGCGCTGGTGGATCCGATCCGGCTGGGGCTGGATCATGTGGCCTTTGTCGAAGTGAAGCTCGACGACACCCGCGAAGCGGCGCTGTCCAAGTTCAACGCCGCGGTGGCGCGGTTGCCGGAGATTGAACAGGTGCATATGATGGCATCGCATTTCGACTACCTCTTGAAGGTGCGCACCCGGTCCATGACGGATTACCGGGCGGTGCTGGGAGAGAAGATCTCCTCGCTGCCGCATGTCGCGTCCACATCCACCTATGTTGCAATGCAGGCGGTCAAGGAAGACGGCGTTCTGGGCCCGCTTTAGAGCTAAATCCGCTGCGCAGCTTCCCCAGACTTGATTGAAATAGCAGATATGCGAGCATGGGGCATGTTCCTTGCTCCGCTTCGCGTCCATATTTCCCAGGCCTGCACCGCTACGGTTTTCTGTGCCGCAGCGGTATCTCCAGCACAGGCATCAGATTGCCCCGCCGCACCAAACCACAGCGGCCCGCTTGGGGCGCTGATCAGCGAGGTGCAGAAGGCGGAAACTGAAACCCAGGCCCGCGAAATCGGCAACCGGATGTGGGAATACTGGGCAGATGCGCCAAACGCACAGGCGCAGGCCATTCTTGACCGCGGCATGTCCAAACGCTCTGTCTTTGACTTCCTGGGTGCATTGGCGGCCTTTGATCAGCTGATCGACTATTGTCCGGACTATGCCGAAGGTTACAACCAGCGCGCTTTTGTGCATTACCTGCGCCGGGACTTTGCAGCTGCTCTTGCTGATCTGGATCGGGCGCTGGCGCTATCTCCCCGCCATATCGCTGCACTAAGCGGCCGCGCGCTGTCACTATACGGCCTGTCGCGGCTGGAGGAGGCACGACAGGCGCTGTCTGAGGCGCTGAAGCTGAACCCCTGGTTGCCGGAGCGTTTCCTGGCGGACCCCGGCGGGCCGCTGGCGCCACCCGGCGCCGGGGATACAGAGCTGTAGCTCTGTCCGGGCTTTGGGAAATTTGCCTTTCGAGCCGAAAACATATTGTCCGCGTGATTTCAGGAGGCTAGACCTTCACCTGAGGTGCCCGGCAGCGGCACCCTGAGCCCGCGTGGTGGAATGGTAGACACCGGAGACTTAAAATCTCCTGGCCGTATGGCCGTGCCGGTTCGAGTCCGGCCGCGGGCACCACTGAAATCAAAGGGATTTCCCTGTTTTCTTCTATCTCTGGGGTTCGCCAGATTTTTGCGCCTCCCACATGCGACCCCTACAGTCACGTTTTGTTCCTGATCTGGTGCAGGCTGGTTCCGGCGCTGCTGCGCAGATCGCGAATTGCGGTTGCCGCAGGAGCAGGCTGTGGTGCCAGCGGGGAAAGGTGGCGTCGGCATGCGGCCGGTCTGCCCCAAGGGCGCGTGAAATGACACTCGGGCAGCCTTTAGGCATCAATGCCCGCAAGGTGTCTGAATTGAAATCTGGCAGCACCGCAGATTGACGGCGGGGCTGCCAGGGGTCGATCGGATGTGACGGGGTATGTCAGCCGCGGCCACGGTAGGGCGGCACGCCCTGATCCGGAATCCAGACCCCCTCGGGCATCGGGCCGGTCTGCCAGAACACATCAATCGGGATGCCGCCGCGCGGGTACCAGTAACCACCGATGCGCAGCCATTGCGGCGCAAGGAAATCCGCCAGGCGGCGGGCGATGGAGATGGTGCAATCTTCATGGAAGGCGCCGTGGTTGCGAAAGGACGTGAGGAACAGCTTCAGAGATTTGCTTTCCACCAGCCATTCGCCCGGCACGTAATCGATCACCAGATGGGCAAAATCCGGCTGGCCGGTCATCGGGCAGAGCGAGGTGAACTCCGGTGCGGTGAAGCGCACGTTGTAGGCCACGTCTCCTTGCGGGTTCTGAACCCGTTCCAGTTCGGCCTGTTCGGGGCTTTGCGGCACGATGGTGTCGCCGCCCAGCTGCTTTAGATTGCTGTAGATACTGTCAGACATATCGGTTTCCTTGTCTTCAGACGCCACGCTTGTTGCCCCAGACCAGCACATGCAGCTGGGGCAGGACGCGGGGCGTGAACCAGCCGTCGCCGGTCACTTTTTCAATCAGCCACAAAAGGCGTTCGGTGGCCTGGTTCAGATCGACGGGCTGCGCCGGGTCGACCTCCGGGTTGCCGGGTTGCAGATACAGCGGCAGCTCCGGGTGGCGCGCGGCGGCAGCTTTGGCCCAGGCATAGTCGGCGTCGTCAAACACAACGATCTTCATCACCGCCTTGCCGCAGCCCTGGGCGTGATGCAGGCAGCGGGTGAATTTGTGCCAGTCGGTCTTTTCGCCGCTTGATGGCGGTTTCGGGCTCAGCACCAGCGTATCCAGCGCCCCGAACCAGGGTTGCGAAACCGAGCCCTGCGTTTCGCAGGCAAACCGGTAACCTTCTTTCTGGCCGATGGCGATCACCGGTGCAAAGTTCTGGATTGCCGGGTTGCCGCCCGAGATCGACACCGTCAAAGGTTTGCCGCCGGACAGGCGGCGCACTTCGTCCATGACCTCTTCAGGCGCCATCACCGCCCAGTCGCCGCGAAAGGCGCTGTCGACCGCATGCATGCTGTCGCACCAGCTGCAACGGTAGTCGCAGCCGCCTGCGCGCACGAACACAGTGGGTTCGCCGATCAGCACGCCTTCGCCCTGAATGGTGGGGCCGAAGATCTCCGCGATGCGCAGGCTCACGGCCGGTACTCCGCCCAGGTCTTGGGGGTCTCCGAGACTTTGACGGCTGCCACTTCCGGCCAGCGCGCGTGGCACCAGTCATAGAAATGTTTCGCCATATTCTCAGCGGTCGAATGCCCCTCCAGCACATCGTTCAGATGCCGGTGGTCAAAGGTTTCGTCGATGTAGGCTTTCAGCGGCTTCAGCTCGTGATAGTCGCGCACAAAACCGTCCGCATTCAGTTCTTTGGCTGCCAGCTCCACCACCACGACATAGTTGTGGCCGTGCATCCGGGCGCATTGGTGATCCGGCGGCAGATGCGTCAGCTGGTGCGAGGCGGAAAAGTGGAATTCCTTGGTGATCCGGAACATCAGGCGCCGTCCTTGCCTGCAATTGCAGCTTTCCAGAAATCGGGGTCGGTATATTCTGTCGGATCTTCGACGCCGGCCAGATGGAAGGCCTCGCGCCGCTCCACACAGGTGCCGCAGCGCCCGCAGTGCTTGTCGCCGCCCTTGTAACAGGACCATGTGTCGGCAAAAGGCGTGTTATGGGCAGCACCGGCGGTGACAATGTCACCCTTGGTGCGGTGCACAAACGGCGTGTAAAGCCGCACATCGGCGTAACCATCCAACGCAGCTCGCTGCATCGCGTCAAACGCCTCGGTAAAGGCCGGGCGGCAGTCCGGATAGATGAAATGGTCGCCGCCATGCACGGCTGTTGCCACCGCGTCGTCGCCGTTGGCGGCAGCGATGCCATAGGCGATGGTCAGCATGATGGCGTTGCGGTTCGGCACCACGGTGACCTTCATGGTCTCTTCGGCATAGTGGCCGTCTGGCACATCAATGTCATCGGTCAGAGCCGAACCCGAAAGCGCGGCGCCGATCCCGCGCATGTCGATGATGTCATGCGGCACGCCCAGCCGTTCGGCGGCGGCGGCGGCATAGTCCAGTTCCTTCTTGTGGCGCTGGCCGTAATCAAAGGAGACAAGACGGGTCAGCTGATGTTCTTCAGCAACCATATGGGCAAGCGAAACGGAATCCAGCCCGCCTGAGCAGATAACGATAGTCTTCATGTTTGAACCCTTGTTTTGATGACCGGGTAGGCTGCGACCGGTGCCGGGCGTTTAGCAGCAAGGCGGGAATGGCGCAAGGTGCGGGCGCATTGCGAACATTCGGCAGGACTTGTTGGGGAAATTTGAAAGTTTGGCGTTGGCGGTACCTTGTGAGGGCAGTGCTCGTCCGCGGGCGGAAGCGTAGCGCCCGCCCATGGGGGCGGACGGGCGCTGCCCGGCGTGCCGCCGGGCGGGGCAGTCTAAACCGGCGGCAGTTCCCCCTCCAGCCACTCCAGAAAAGCGCGCGAGGCCGGGGTGCTGGCATGGCTGGGCGGCGGCATCAGAAAGTAATTCTCCAGCAGATCTGCCGAGTGGTCGCTGGCCCGGACCAGCTGCCCGCTGTCCAGCAACCCGCCTGCCAGCGTGTCATGCGACATGGAAATCCCGGCGCCATTCACTGCGGCTGTCATGGAAATCACATAAGTGGAGCCAAGATTGACCTCGTGATTGCGTTCAAACGGCAAATCCTGCGACTTGAACCAGGCCCCCCAAGACCCTGTGACGCCGCCACAATCCAGCAGTGTTGCGGTGTCGAAATCAACGTTTCCGCCCTGATACCCCGGCGCGCAGACCGGGTAGAACCGGTCGCGGGTCAGTCGGATGGCCGCTGCTGACATATCGTTCGGGCGACCAAAGCGGATCTCAGTGCCGGCGGAACTTGCATGCCGTTCCGGGTCCCATATCGGCGTCACGATATTCAGCACCAGCCAGGGGAACCGTTCATACAGTCGCGGCAGCCGCGGCGACAGCCAAAAGACTGAGAACGCCATATTGCACTGCAATACCAGATGCCGCCCCTGATCGCCGCCGGTAAAGGCCTGGGTGCCTGCCGCCAACAGCTCAAAGGCCTCGCGCACAATCGGCATATAGTTGGCCCCGGCCTCCGATAGCTCCAGCGCGCGGGTTTTGCGGATGAACAGCTCTCGGCCAAGGAAGTTTTCCAGACTGCGCACATGCTGGCTGATCGCCGATTGCGTCAGGTTCAGCTCTGCGGCAGCCCGGGTGAACGACAGATGCCGCGCACTGGCCTCAAAGGCGCGCAGCCAGGTGAGCGGGGGCAGGGAGGAAGAGGGGGAGCCGGGAGCTGCCATCAATGTATGACCTATGCATAAGTTCTCTTAATGCATAGCGGCTGAATCAATCGTTTGTCAGCAGGAATTGTGGCTGGCACCACTGGGATAACCGGATTTGGAGGCCCAGGATGAACAGGCAGGTGGAACTCAGCCAGAACCTTACCCATTGGCAGCAGCGCGTCGATATGGCCGCAGCCTTTCGCTGGGTTGAACGGTTGAACATGCACGAAGGCGTGGCCAATCACTTCAGCCTAGCGGTGAACGGGGACGGAACCCAGTTCCTGATGAATCCCAATCAGGCGCATTTCCGGCGCATCAAGGCTTCGGACCTGCTGTTTCTGGATGCCAATGACCCCAAAACCATGGACCGCCCCGACGCGCCGGATCCGACCGCCTGGGGGCTGCATGGGTCAATCCATCGCTTATGTCCGCATGCCCGCTGCGTGATGCATGTGCATTCGATCCATGCCACCGTTCTGGCCTGCCTCGCAGACAGCTCCCTGCCGCCGATCGATCAGAACACTGCCACTTTCTATAACCGCTATGTGGTGGACGACAGTTTCGGCGGGCTGGCGTTTGAAAGCGAGGGCGCCCGCTGCGCCTCGATGCTGACCGATCCCAAGGTCAAGGTGATGATCATGGGCAACCACGGGGTGCTGGTGATCGGCGACAGCGTCGCGGACACTTTCAACCGGCTCTACTATTTTGAACGCGCCGCAGAAACCTATGTCCGCGCCCTGCAAACCGGCCAGAAGCTGCGGGTGCTGAGCGACGAGATCGCCGAGAAAACCGCGCTGGAGCTGGAGAACTACCCGGATCAGGCCGAACGCCATCTGACAGAGCTGAAGGCGATCCTCGATGACGAAGGCTCCAACTACGCAAACTGAGCACCAGCAGGGGAAGCAGTACAATGGATGGAACTTTGCACAACGCAGACCGCGACCGCGAGTCAGAACGCTGGCACTACCACCCCAAGGGTCCGGTGCCGCTCAACCCGCTGTTCAGCTGGCCGCCGCGCCCGGCGGCGATCCTGCGCTGGTATCGTGGCGCCTGGGCGGAAATCACCGCACTCAGCGTGCCCTTTGTACTGGCGTTGGCGGCCTATGCGTGGTTCCTGCCGCCGCTGGCGGAAATGGCCAGTTTCAGCCCCGGCTGGATGCTGCGGGTCTGGCTGATCAATCTGGTGCCGCAGATCTGCGTGGCAGGCGGGCTGCACTGGTGGCTTTACATGCGCAAAGGCCAGGGCATGCAGAAAAAATTCGACAAGCGCGACCTGTCGCGCGGCAATGGCACTTTCACGTTCAAGAACCAGGTCTGGGACAATATCTTCTGGACATTGGGCAGCGCCATCACCGTGGCCACCGTGTACCAATGGGGTCTTTTCTGGCTGATGGCGAATGGGTGGGTGCCCACGGTGACATTTGCCGAAACACCCGTGTGGAGCGTGGTCTGGATGCTGCTCATTCCGATGTGGTCCGGCCTGCATTTCTATTGGGTGCACCGGCTGGAGCATCACCCGCGGCTTTATAAACACGTCCACGCGGTGCATCACCGCAACGTCAACACCGGGCCGTGGTCGGGGATCTCAAATCACTGGTATGAAAACCTGCTCTACTTCACCACCTATTTCATCCATCTGATCGTACCCTCGCATCCGCTGCATCTGACGTTCCATGCAATGTTCCAGCAGATCAGCCCGGTCATGTCGCACTCGGGCTTTGAACGGGTGATTGCCAAGGAGACAGAGGCCGCCAAGGCCGGCGATTTCTTTCACCAGCTGCACCACCGATATTTTGAGTGCAACTACGGCACCTCGGAAATCCCTTTTGACAAGTGGTTTGGCACCTATCACGACGGCTCTGCTGCAGCGACTGAACGGACGCGGGCCTTCAAAAAGCAGATGTACACCCGTTAGCATCGGGATCGGTTCTGATCAGGATCAAAGCGTCTCCAGTCACCAGCTCCTATGCCTGACCGCAGAACAGTCAAAGGCATAGGAGAAAGCCCATGTTGCGCCTTGCATCCATTCTCTATTCTCTGATCGGCAGCAGCCTGGCCGGGGCCGGAGTGATTGCGGTTCTGGCGGCCGGGCTGGTCACCACACAGGCCATCATCGGCGCCGCAGCAGCGGGGGCGATATTGGCACTGCCAGTGGCCTGGCTGGTGGCCAAGCAGCTTTACGCCCGCGGCGCCTGAGCTATTTGCGCTCAGGCGTTCAGGAACACCCGTGCAGCGGCTTCAAACTCCCGCGGCTTCTCGGCGTGCAGCCAATGGCCCGCGCCGGGCAGCTTGGCAAACCGGGCATTGGGAAAGCGTGCGCAGATCTCCTCCCGGTGCTCTGGCAGCACGTAGTCCGACGCCGAACCAGACAGGAACAGGGTCGGGCCATCCCAGGCCGCATCCGCCTGCGGGAAGGACATGATGTTCGGCATCTGATCCGCCAGCGCATCAAGGTTCAGCTTCCAGCGCTTGTTCGGCAGATCCAGCGATTGGGTGAAAAAGCTCTGCAGCGCAGGCTCCACTCCGGCTTCTGCCAGCTGTGCCGCTGCTTCGGGGCGGCGCTCGATGCGCGCCAGATCCAGCGATTTCATGGCGTGGATATACTGGATTTGCGTATGGCCATAGGCCACTGGCGCGATGTCGGCCACAACCAGCTTGCGCACCGCTTGGGCATGGTTCAGCGCCAGCATCATTGCCGCCTTGCCGCCCATTGAATGGCCGATCACATCCATCTGCCCGCCATGGGCGGCAATCACCGCGGCCAGATCGGCGGCCAGCTCCGGGTAGGTGTGGCTGTCTGCGCGCGGGCTGTCGCCGTGGTTGCGCATATCCACCGCAATCACCTGCCGCTCATCCGACAGCCGCTTGGCGATCACGCCCCAGTTGCGGGCCGATCCATACAGCCCATGGGCAATCAGGAGCGGAGGTTTTGAGGTGGCGGCGCCATGAATGATCGTGTTCAGCATGCTGCCTTGATAGACGCGCGGGCGGAAGCTGGCCACCCCCATTGAGACAGCCCTGCCAGCAGGATAGGGTGGCAGCACAGCAGCAAGAGGAGACCGCCAGAATGGCCGCCAGCCTGGAACAGGACATTGAAGACATCCGTGCCCTGTTGAAAGACCGTGAACATGCCTCGGGTGATTTTGCTGCTGCGCTCAAACTCGTCCGCCGCCGCATTCCCCGTCGGATCTACAAACAGGGCATGAAGATTGCCGCTGCCCTGCCGCTGCTGGAGCATCCCAAGCTTTCCCTGACTGTGGATGAAAAACCGCTGCGCGCTGCTGCGCGCGACGTGAAGGCGCATCTGGAGGAAATCGACCTCGCCGACCGCCGCAAGGGATTCTGGCTCGGCGTGCTGGGCAGCGTTGCGTTTTCCGTCCTCTGCGTGCTGATCCTTTTGGTGGTGGTGCTGCGCTGGCGCGGCCTGATCTGATTTCCGGCTTTACGCCGTCGCTGCCGACAGTATTTTGAACGCAGTTCAAACAGAAGGCGGAAAGCCATGGCAGGCAAGGTCGAGGCGCGTAAAGCCGCGCTGCGGGAAAAACTGGTGGAAGCGGCAGAGATCCGCATCGCGCGGGACGGGGCAGGGGCCTTGAGGGCCCGCGACCTGGCGCAGGACGCAGGCTGCGCATTGGGGGCGATCTATACCGCCTATGACGACCTGAACGCCATCATCATGGCCGTGAACGGGCGGACATTCCGCAAACTTGGTGTTGCGGTGCGGGCCTCGGTGGCCGAGGCCGACAGCGAACCGCCCACCCGCCGTCTGATCCTGATGAGCAATGCCTACCTGCATTTTGCCGATGCAAACACCAACCTGTGGCGGGCATTGTTCGATTTGCAGATGCAGTCCGGCGGGGCTGTTCCGGATTGGTACATGGCCGCGCTGGAGGATCTGTTTGCCAATATCGCCCAGCCCGTGTCTGAGCTGTTTCCGGATAAGGGGGCCGAAGACGCCGGCCTGATGGTGCGGGCGCTGTTCTCTTCCGTACATGGCATTGTTCTTCTTGGGCTCGAGCGGCGGATTTCGGGTGTCCCGCCGGAACAGATCGAGCAGATGATCGCACAGGTGTTGAACCAGATCGGGCAGCCTTCAGAAAAATGAACAGCGTTCAATAAATGTCTTGAACGCTGTTCAGGTTTTCACTATACACCTCTGCATGAACGATGTTCATAACTGCGGAGGAAGACATGTTCACGACCTTGAAGACCCTGATCACCGGTGCCAATGCCCGTGCCGAGGAACAGCTGCGCGAGACCTACTCGATTGAGCTGATCACCCAGAAGATCCGTGAAGCCGAGGGCAACCTGAAGGCCGCCAAACTGACTCTGGCCAGCCTGATCCAGCGGCAGCGCAGCGAGCAGCGCCAGATCGAGACACTGGAAGGACGCGTCACAGACCTGATGACCCGGGCCGCAGAGGCGCTTGAGGGCGGCCGCGAGGATCTGGCCCAAAGTGCTGCGCAGGCGGTGGCAGACATGGAAAATGAGCTGACCGTTCGCCGCCAGACCCTGGACCGGCTCGACACGCGTATTCTGCAGCTGCGTCAATCGGTTGAAACCGCAAACCGCCGCATCACCGATTTGAAACAGGGCGCCATCGCGGCACGCGCCACCCGGCGTGAACAGGATATCCAGCGCCGCCTGCGCCGCCACACCGGCGGCGACAGCCCGGCAGAGGAAGCCGAAGCGCTGATCCGCGATGTGCTGCAGCGCGACGACCCGTTCGAGCAAGGCGAGATCCTGCGCGAGATCGACGGTGAGCTGAACAATTCCACCATTGCCGAGGATCTGGCCGACGCCGGTTTCGGCGCCCGCCGCCGCAGCACCGCCGCCGATGTGCTGAGCCGCGTTCAAACCAAGGGCTGAGCCGTCCATAGCCACTCGGCTCGGCCCACCGGCCAGGCTGACCTCATTCATTTTCCGGGAGAAAACACATGTATACCGATAACACCGACAACAAGCTGATCATCCTTCTGAACTCGGCAGGCGTCGCCATTGCCTATGCGATGCTGGGAATTTCCCTGTGGCTCTCGACAGATGTGCCGCTGGCCACCAAGGGCTATTGGGGGATGGCGGTCCTGCTGCTGACGCTGAGCCTGATCAACGTGGTGAAATACCGCTTCGACCACCGCTCCAGCGAGGACCGCATCCGCAAGATCGAAGACGCCCGCAACGAAAAACTGCTGGAAGACGCACTGCTGGAAAGCAAGCAGGACATCTGACGTCGCTCAGTCTTGCACCGGCATCAGGCCGCCCGCTGAGTTTGGCGGGCGGCTTGTTTTTTGCAGCTGCTGTTCAGGACACACATATCAGAGCCTGCCCATCTTGCCTTTCTCGGGCGCGCGGATGGGGTCAATGGGGTGGATGGGGCTGGTTAATGATGCGGGCGCATGTGTAATGCGTTGTTAATAAACAAGGTTTCGCAGCGAAACCTCCGGTTGAAGATGGCTGTTTGCAGGCCGCCATACCGGTTGCAGCGTGTTGCCGGGGTCGGGGAGGTCAAATTGGGCGGGGCAATTCGGGGCGGGGCAATTTGGGCCGGTCAGCCCCGTCGGCTCTGCCGCGCCGGAGCTGTCGTGTCATTAGGGCCTACTATTAGGCCCTGTCGCATTGCGGGCCTGCCGGTCTGGGCCTGCTGCCCTCCTGCGCCCTGCCAAAGAAAAACCGCCGCAGGCCAAGGGGCCGCGGCGGTTTGCTGTTTCAGGTCCGGACCGGATCAGAGGTTCGGATACAGCGGGAACTGGCCGCAGAGATCGGCGACTTTGGCGCGCACCGATGCTTCCACATCCGCATTGCCCTCTTCACCGTTGGCCGCCAGCCCGTCGATCACCTCGATGATCAGGTCAGCGATCTGGCGGAACTCCGCCTCGCCAAAGCCGCGGGTGGTGCCGGCAGGCGTGCCCAGACGCAGGCCGGAAGTCACGGTGGGCTTTTCCGGGTCGAACGGGATGCCGTTCTTGTTGGTGGTGATATGGGCGCGTCCCAGCGCCTTGTCGGCGATGTTGCCGGTGACGCCTTTGGGGCGCAGATCGACCAGCATGACATGGGTGTCGGTGCCGCCGGTCACAATGTCCAGCCCGCCCTGGATCAGCTGATCCGCCAGCGCCGCCGCATTGGCCTTGACCTGCTGCTGGTAGGTCTTGAACTCCGGCTTCAGCGCCTCGCCAAAGGCCGCCGCCTTGCCGGCGATCACATGCATCAGCGGGCCGCCCTGGATGCCGGGGAAGATCGCCGAGTTCACTTTCTTGGCGATGGCCTCGTCATTGGTCAGGATCATGCCGCCACGCGGCCCGCGCAGGGTCTTGTGGGTGGTGGTGGTCGCCACATGCGCATGCGGGAACGGCGAGGGGTGCTCGCCGGCCGCAACCAGGCCTGCGAAATGCGCCATATCCACATGCAGGAGGGCGCCGACCTTGTCGGCAATGGCGCGGAACCGGGCAAAGTCGATGACCCGCGGGATCGCCGAGCCGCCGGCGATGATCAGCTTGGGCTGATGCTCCACGGCCAGCGCTTCCAGCTGGTCATAGTCGATCAGATTGTCGTCGCGGCGCACCCCGTAAGAGACCGCGTTGAACCATTTGCCCGACTGGTTGGGGGCGGCGCCGTGGGTCAGGTGGCCGCCAGAGGCCAGATCCATGCCCAGGATGGTGTCGCCGGGCTTCAGCAGCGCCTGGAACACGCCCTGGTTGGCCTGCGAGCCGGAGTTCGGCTGCACATTTGCGTATTCGCAGCCAAACAGCTGCTTGGCGCGGTCGATGGCCAGGTTTTCGGCAACATCAACATACTGGCAACCGCCATAATAGCGGCGTCCCGGATAGCCTTCGGCGTATTTGTTGGTCAGCACGGACCCCTGTGCTTCCATCACCGCGGCAGAGACGATGTTCTCAGAGGCAATCAGCTCGATCTCGTCGCGCTGGCGGCCCAGTTCCGCCGTGATCGACGCATAAAGCTCAGGATCGCGCTCAGACAGCGCTTGGGTGAAAAAG
>NZ_JBNAFX010000015.1:0-87295 GCF_049800895.1 Leisingera sp. S232
TGTCTTATGAATTTCGTGGCTCCAATGGCAAACTGGAGCCACTGCCTGGCACGGCATTTATGCCGGGCAGTGGCGGGGATGGATCGAGACCGCGCAGGTTCTCGGAACCGTGCTAGAGTGGGATCGTTCCCGTCAATTTCCATGGGGCCTGAACGGATACGCGGGGGAGAACCCGCCCCGTATGACAAGCATAGGACAGGGAAAGATGACCAGACACACTATTGGCGTGGATATATCAAAAGACCATTTGGACCTTCACGCATTGCCTTCAGGAGAGGAAGTGAGGATCCAGAACAGGAAAGGCAGCTTTCCCAAGCTGATCCGATGGCTTCGGAAGCTGGAGCCGGAGATCGTCGTCTTCGAACCGACAGGTTCCTATCATCGAGCATTCGAACAGGCTTTGCACACGGCAGGAATCCCCGTTTGTAAGGTGAACCCACTGTATGCGCGCCGGTTTTCGCAATCCGCTGGTGTCTTGGCCAAGACCGATCGGGTTGATGCAGCTATGCTGGCACGGATGGGATTTGCCTTGGACCTTGAGCCACAGCAGCCGCAGCGGGAGTTGGTTGCCATCTTGCGTGAGCTGGCGATGTTCAGACGGGGATTGGTTAAAGAGCGCACAGCAACACTGAATAGGCAGAAGGTGCTGACCCACCCCCTGCTGAGACGCCAGTGTGCGGCCCAGTTGCGCCAGATCGAGCGGCAGGTGAAGCAGTTGGATGCCGAGATCCGTAACACTGTCGAGGCAGATAGACAGTTGAAGCGGCAGAAGGAAATCCTGATCAGCATTCCTGGCATTTCGGATGTTACTGCCTTCACCGTATTGGTGGAGATGCCGGAAATCGGGACACTTTCTTCGCCGCAGGTTGCCAGCCTGGCAGGCCTTGCGCCGATGACGCGGGAATCCGGAAAGTGGAAGGGAAAGTCCTTCATCCAGGGCGGAAGGGCGGTCTTGAGGCACGCTATGTATATGCCTGCACTTGTCGCCTCCCGTCATAACCCGGACCTGCGCGCCCTGTATGAACGGCTTGTTGCAGCCGGCAAGCCAGCCAAGGTTGCGATAACAGCGGTGATGCGTAAGCTGATTGTTTTAGCCAATGTCCTGATCAAGGCTGACAGGCCTTGGGAAGTGCGTCCTGCCCTCTAGCCTCCAAAAGATCAATACAGTATTCTAAGCGTCAGTACCGCTTAGATTGATTTTCCCGAGCGGAATTTCAGGATTTTGGAGACGCGATGAGCTTCGACGATGAGGAAATCAGGGCCATCAAGACGAGGCTGCTTGAAGATGGTTATGTCAACGACGAGCAGGGCCTGGGTGCAATCGCGTTCAAAGATCATGGAGACGCAATAATTTCTGATCTTCGGCTGGCCGGTTACTCTCAGCCAATTGCCCGCGGTGCCGGCTACTTTTCAGGCAATGGCAACGTCTACTGGATGCATAACCCGGATCTGGTAAGTGCCGATGAGGCCCGCTGCATGACCCGCAGATGGGTGAATGACCGTGAACACTGCTAAGGGCTTTCCTGTTCGACAGCGGCCTTTCCTTCTCAAGGACAGGTTCAGAGTGTTTTGCTTTCAACCGAAAGTGAGCACCCTCATCGCGAGATGAAGGTGCCCATCATGGTGTGCCTAGAGTATATGAGATGGAGGAACCAATCTCGACTCTCCTTATAGGTGAAGTAGACTTAGGTTTCGTTAACTCATCGCAGGAGTTTGATCCAATTGACGAACTTGAGACAATGGACACTGGCATTGGGTGCGGCCGCCTTTGCGGATGCATCAATGTCGGTTGCGGAGAACAGTGAACCCGTACCAGACGAGGTTATTGCTGCGCAGCGCGCCTCTTTGGCCGCTGCAACGGAAGGGACAGGTTTTGGCCCTCAGTCACCGCGTGATATTGGACAGGCGGAAGGTACCAACCCGCGCGTGTTCAGCAAGGCGCCAGCTGTTACAGGGATGACTCTTTGCGATATTCATTTTCATGAGAACGCTGAGCATCGTGGTGGAGAGTTCACCACCTATGCCGGCAATGGTGATGGCAATGGATACGGAACAGGTTACAAATTCTCCGGAGAACTGACACCAGCCGAGAAAGCTTCTGCCGGCAAAGCGGTTGGAGCCAGCGAGCATGGAGACCTGGTGCCTGGCGACACAATCGAAGCCCATTTCGTTTATTCAACCGCACAGGCAACGCTTGGAAATGGATTGGGCACCTGCCTTGGTGAAGCGACCAGCAACCCCCAATTGCGGGTGGAAGCTGTTGTTGCAGTCCTTGTTTCTGAGGGAGGCGCAGACTTTACCGAATTGGCGCGGATCCAGGAAACTGGCGGGCTGAACCAGCTTCCAAACCTGCCGACCGATTTGGGGGCACCGGTGACCTACACAGGATCAACCACGGGCCCGGCCTATAACGAGAAGGGATCTCCCTTCCAGGTTACCTGGAATGTCCGGCCGAAAGTTCTCAAGCTTGATATCCATTCAGTTGACGCCTGGCTGGGCGACAACCCGTTTTCGGAAACACATGCGCATGGT
The DNA here is from genome assembly GCF_049800895.1 of Leisingera sp. S232. Lineage (NCBI taxonomy): Bacteria > Pseudomonadati > Pseudomonadota > Alphaproteobacteria > Rhodobacterales > Roseobacteraceae > Leisingera > Leisingera sp. S232. The sequence continues at coordinate 2,533 of NZ_JBNAFX010000015.1, forward strand.
GTCCGGAACCTGGTCCGGAACCCAGCATTGCTTTCGCCAATCAATTGAGATGAAACGGGTAAGAGGAGCGATTTCTCAGCTTCCTCTTACCCAACCTGCCGTAGCAGACACCTTGTGTTTAAAAGTTATCCCAGCCCTGCGCCGCCGGAAGCACCTCTTGATCAAAGTCATCAAAGGCCGCGTCAGCATCTGGCATCGGAGGATGCGCTTGAGGCAAGGATTTAGCCGCTGCGGGCGGAGCTGTATCTCCTTTGAACTTGGAGATCTCCTGTGTGAGCTGGCTGGCGTCGTTCGACAGCATCTGGCTTGCAGCAGATGTCTCCTCAACCATTGCTGCATTCTGCTGCGTCACTTGATCAAGCTGGGAAACCCCCATGTTGATCTCACTCAAAGCTGTCGATTGCTCAGAGGCCCCTGTGGCGATTTCACGGATGTGATCTGAAATCGTTGCCACGCTCTTGATAATCTGCTGCAGTTCTTGGCCGGATTTTCCGACGAGGCTCACACCATTGCCTACTTGCTGGTTGCTTTCACTGATCAGCTGCTTGATCTCTCCTGCAGCATCAGAAGACCGCTGGGCAAGTGCTCTGACTTCCGATGCAACAACTGCGAAACCGCGGCCGGCCTCACCTGCCCGTGCAGCTTCCACGCCAGCATTCAAAGCTAGCAGGTTGGTCTGGAACGCAATGTCGTCGATCACACCGATAATCTTGGAGATTTGTTCCGAAGAGTTTTCAATTTTTGACATCGCATCAACAGCGCTAGTTACAACTTCGCCGCTGCGTTCCGCAGAGGCCTTGGCGTCAGTCACGATCTCTTCGACATTTCGTGCGCCGTCTGCTGAGGCTTTAACTGTTGCCGTCAATTCTTCCAGCGCTGCAGCCGTTTCCTCAAGGGTTGCAGCCTGGCTTTCGGTGCGCTGGGAAAGATCATTGGCGGCCTGGGCGATTTCATCCGATGTCCGCCCTACTGCTGCAGAAACCTGCTTTACGGCACCAACGGTGGTGGCAAGCTGCTCCAGAGAATGGTTGAAAGCGTCTCCAAGGGCTGCAATGTCCGGCTGATTGGATGCTTCAATTCTGTAGGCAAGGTTGCCTTCGCTCAATTCCTTCAGGCCAGCCCCGATTGCTTCCAGCCCGCGGCGGCGCTCGGTCACGTCTGAAGCAACCTTCACAACCCGTTCGACCTTGCCGGTGTCATCCTCGACAGGCGCATACGTCGCTTGAATCCAGATGGTTTCGCCGGACTTTGTCATCCGGGGAAATTGATCCGTAAATGCCTTTCCGCTGGCGAGGTCGGACCAGAATGTCCTGTATTCTTCAGAGGCAACCAGCTCAGGAGCAACAAACATGGAGTGATGTTTTCCCTGGATCTCTTCGAGATCATAGCCAAGTGCGTTCAGAAAATTCTGGTTGGCTGTGATGATTGTTCCATCGGGGTGGAACTGAATTGTTGCCTGTGTCCGGTCAACCATGCCAGCAATGATGGCATTCGTATCCGGCTGTTTTGAATCCGCAGTTTTCCTGCTTTTGAAGAACATCTCGATTACTCCAAGGCTATCTGGGCCACACACCTTCGAACTGCGAACGTACGAAAGCTTTGTGCCAAAACCGTTAATGCAGATTGCTGAGGTTCAAATGGCTCTAGAAGCCCTTTCAATTAGCCTTGACGCAAGACGGATACTCTAGCCTGGCGCCGGCAGGCGGCACCAGGCCGGAGCCATCCTGCCCCGTTCTCCCTGCAGCCCAGGTGCGGCGAAACCTGTCTCTCCGAGCCAGCTTGCGCCGCGGCTGCATGGTCGCCCGAAACAGGCCGTCTCCGCCCTTCGGGTAACGGTCATTCCCTCAGCTGCGCTTCGGCTTTTGCGGGAGCCCGATGGTTGCCCACAAGGCCGTCACTTCGATTATTTGGGGTCTGCGTTCCGGACCTGCTTTGGCGCGGGGTCGGCCTCCCAAGGTCGGACCTCTGCCCGCGCTGGACAATCATCGGGCATAAGAGGGTTTCGAGATCCGCGCGGGGCGCGCGGCTCACATATATCCATTAGCCAGGACAGGGGATCGACGCGCTAAAGCGCGCTCACCCCTGCCCTGTCATCTTTGCAATTGATGATCGCAGCCCGCCGTTGGCGGTCTGCTGCGCTGCTTTTCCCCGGCGGTCAGGGGGGCGACGAGTGTCTTTAGCCGAATCCAGTGTCTTCCCCAACCGGCGCAAGCGCCGGTCCTCCACTGTGTTCCGGCCCTACGGGTGTGAAAGCCCCTGGATTCGGCACAGCCCCTCTTTTTGTCGCCCCCCCTCCCTTCCGGGGAAAAACGCGGATGGGTGCGGGTGGCAGGCGTCAGGGCCAATGGGTCGTTTCCTTGACCCATTGGAACAAACCGAAGCTCACGCGGATAGGTCGGGCGCACATCGGCCACCGCATCACCACGAAGGAGATGGGCATGTCCCAGACCGCTATCGAAGAAGAATACAGCGTAGACGTGAAGCTGCTGGCACAGCAAAATGACGCATTCCGCGCAGTGTTCCCGGCACCCCAGAACGCAGGCCGCTGGCTGCACACCCAGAGCGTCGCCGCGATGGGGCCGACATTCGTCATGAAAGCCTATGCCGCAATCGGCAGCTATGACGATTTCAACACCGACATTGATCCTTACGGCGATCACGCGATGGGAAAATTCACCATCGAAGGGGAAACCGTGTGGTTCAAAATCGACTGCTATGACGTCGATTATCACTATGGCTCGGATCAGCCCGACAATCCGGAAATGACCCGGCGTGTCCTGACCATCATGCTTTCCCGAGACCTCTGAGAACGGCCACGAGCCGCAGGCGCAACCCGCGCCGGAAAGGAGGTGAGAACATGAGCGATGAAAACATGAAGCGCCGCGTTGCCGAGGCTTGGGCGCTTCTCAGGAAGGGCGATCACTTTGGCATAGGCCGCCGCTTCCTGATCCAGCACGGGGCAATCTAAGCCCCCTCGCCTCAGCCCAAAAGGGCTGGGGCATCCATAACACAAAACTTCACCACCGAACAAGGATGAACCCAATGAGCAAACACGAGACAATCACAGCGACCGAGGCCCGTTTCCCGCTGGCAAAGCTGATCCTGTCGCCCATGAACCCGCGTCAAGATGTGCCGGAACAGGACATCAAAGACCTAGCAGGAACCCTCTGGGCAAAAGGCATGATCCAGTCCCTTGCTGGATACACCGAGGACTTGGACGGAGCCGAGATTGTTGCCGGTGGCACCCGTTTGCGCGCCCTGCAATATCTGGCTGAAACCAAGCCGGACTTTGCCAAGGTACGGCCTGAACTGGCAAACCCGCTGGTGATGCTGGCACCCGACCGCGAAACCGCCGCCGATTGGGCGAAGATGGAAAACGTGGTCCGCAAGAACCTGCCCCCGGCGCTGGAAATCCGCACCTTTGGCGAAATGCGCGCCGAGGGCAAAGACGTCAGCGCCATCGCTACGAACTTCGGCGTGACTGAAAAACACGTCTACCGCCGCCTTGCGCTGGCCGATCTGCCGGAGCCGGTTCTTGATGCGCTGGCCGCACAGGAAATCAATCTGAGCATGGCGGCATGTTTCACGATCTGTGACGACGAGGCCCACGCCCTTGCTGTGCTGGACCGGGTGCGCGGCGAGAACTGGTCTGATCACCAGCTAAAAAAGCAACTGAAACCCGCCAGCGTGAAAGCAACTGACCGCCGCGTGAAGTTCGTGGGCGATGATGCCTACACCGAAGCAGGCGGCAAGATGGGCGGTGATCTGTTTGCCGACGAAAAGCTGTATGACAGCCCGGAAATTCTGGATGGTTGCTTTCAGGTCGCGCTTGAAGATGCGGCCCGCGAAATCGCACAGGCAGAGGGCTGGAAATGGGTCGAACCCATCACCGAGCATTACCTGTGCCATTACACGATGGAGCTGGGCAAGTATGAGCGGATTTACAGCGAAGGTGGTGATCTGACCGAAGAACAATCCGAGCGCTATGACGAGCTTGCCGAACTGGCAGAAGGCGAAGTTCTGGACGAGGACGGGCAGGCGGAACTTGCTGACCTGCAGAAGATCATCGACGGTGAATACACCGAGGCACAGAAATCCCATGCCGGTCTTTACGTCTATGTGAACCATCAAGGCGTGTTAGAGCGCTCTGGCGAAATGATCCGGCCCGAGGACAAGAAAGACGCTATTGCGGCGGGTGTTATCAAAGCGTCAGCCGGTTCAACCGCCGCCGCTGCGCCGAAATCTCCGATTTCTCAGGCGCTGCGCGACGATCTGAACCGCGTTGCTCAGGGTGCGCAGCAACACGCGATCCTGCGCGATCCGGATTTGATGATTGACCTTCTGGCCTATCAGTTGAGCCACGAGATGCGGTGGTCCAATCCTTTCGGTCTGTCCCAAAGCTATGTGCCGAACTGGCCCAGCACCGAGGCGGCAGGCTATGAACTGGACGAGCGGCTGACCACCAACCCGGCCCGCGACATGTACGATGCAAAAGACCTTGGCGCGTCGTTCCGGGCGTTCCGCAAGAAGGGCGCAGAGCATATTCGCGGTGAACTGACCCGCTTCCTTGCAGCCCAGTATCAGGGCGGTGATGCGAAGCTGGCGGCGATGATTGCCAAGGAGACAAAGCCCAGCATCCGCGAAGTTTGGATGCCCACCGCTGCGAACTTTTTCAGCCGTGTGGGTGGCCCCTACATGAACCAGATTTGGCGCGATCTGCTGGACCTTGCCGAAGATCATCCGACCGCAACGAGTTTTGCCAAGCTGAAAAAGGGCGAGAAGGCGGAGAAGCTGGAAAGCCTGTTCGCCAGTGCTGAGACACGCAAGGCTCACAACGTCACCGACGAGCAGGCCGCGAAGATCGACGCATGGTTGCCCGAGGGCATGGAATAAAAACCGCTGGCAGGGCGCTAACGCGCCCTGCCCCATCCGCAGGAGATTGAACAAATGCGCTTCAAATCTTGGCCCCGCCACGCATTCACCGACACACCGCGAAAGCGGGCCGCTCTGCGCCGCAAGCAGCGCATGGAGCGGGAAGCCCTGCCGCTCTTTGCCGACCAGATTGCCGAAGAACAGCCGAGCGAAGATCAGGTTATGGAAAACCGGGCAAGGGCGTGGTCCGATCAGGAAATCAGGGACCGGAGCGCACGGGCCGGGAAATGGCGTGAAGCCCGACGCATGATTGACTCGATGCCAAAGGACGAGCGCCGCGCCGTTCGGCGGGCATGGGACTGCGCCCCATACCCAGCCGACCCGTCCTATCTGTTGAGCGTTCTGCACAGCTACAGCCTTGGCCGGATCGACCTGAAACGCCCGCCATTTCCGCTGTCTCGCACAGATGCATCAGGCGCACGGAAAGGCAGCCTCTTTGCAACATCCGAGTTGTTCGTGACGATCCTGAAGGCGCGCGACATTGCTGAAGACCCTGACGCGCATCCGTTGGCCGAACGCCATGCCGCCTACCATCATCTGCAAGCTGCGGCGTCCTCGAACAAAGACCGCACGGAAGCCATGCGAGATCGTGTACGGGCGTCCGAATTGTTCCTGCGCCTTGGAGAATTGGAGGAATGCAATGCCTGATTTTACCGCCCACCGGCACCCCGTTCTAGCCGTGCGTTGCCCGGATTGCCGCCGCGCACCGGGAAACTGGTGCCGCCGCCCGAGTGGTCACATGGCAAGCGATTTTCACGCCAGCCGAAAGGCTGAGGCTGACCGGGAGTTCATCGACCAGCACGGCCCGGACGCAAGTATAGAGCGCGTCGGAGACGGCTGGGCCGTCGATCCGCGCGGGCGCGTCGGCATCCGGCCAAGGCCGGAGCCATCCGCGCCGATCTGACCAAGATTTTCCCAGGGCGCGCCCAGGCACCCGGCCTACGCTCCTGGACAACGTGTTTTCCTTGATGGAGTGGATGCCTCCTCCCGACGGCATCTACGTGCCAAGATACGTGGTCAGAGCCACAAGCAGAGGAGAAGACACCCATGTCAGAAGTTACAGTAATTGGGGTAGATTTGGCAAAGTCCGTCTTTCAAGTTCATGGAGCAGCGGCAGACGGTACAGTCCTTTTCAGAAAGAAACTGACGCGCAAGCAGTTTCCCCGGTTCATGGCTGAACATCCCAAATGTGTTGTGGCGATGGAGGCGTGTGGAAGCGCTTACTTCTGGGCAAGGGAAATGGAAAGTTTCGGGCATGAGGCAAAGCTCATTGCGCCACAGTATGTTAAACCCTTTGTCCGCCGGCAAAAGAATGATGCGGCTGATGCAGAGGCGATTGCGGAAGCCGCTGTCCGTGCCACTACCCGGTTTGTGCCGGTGAAAAGCCAGGGGCAGCAGGCGCGCAGTGCTTTGTTTCGCACGAGAGAGCTGATCGTCAATCAGCGCACTCAAACCGTAAACGCCTTTCGAGCGCATCTGGCGGAGTTTGGTGTTGTCGTGCCCAAAGGGGTGCAAAACGTCAAACGGCTGGTTAGCTACATCGGCGAAGAAGGACACGGCCTGCCTGCGGAGATCGTGGAAATCGGGCAGCAGCTCACCACTCAGATTGAGCAACTGACGCAGAGGATTAAGGGGCTGGAAAAATCTATCCTGGCCGCGGCAAATGCCAGCGAGACGACCCGGCGTTTGCGCACCATCCCCGGCGTCGGGCCAATCACCGCTGTTGCGATTGACTCTTTCGCACCGGAGATGGCCAGTTTCGCCAATGGGCGGAACTTTTCGGCCTGGCTCGGCCTGGTTCCCTTGCAACGCTCCACTGGCGGGAAGCAAATCCTTGGGCGAACTTCCAAAATGGGCCAGAAGGATATCAGGCGCTTGCTGATAATTGGCGCGATGGGGCGGATAGGCAGCAAACACCGCCATCCGCGTGAGGTTGAGCCATGGCTTCAGGACAAGCTGGACCGCAAGCCCCGCATGGTTGCAGCCATTGCGTTGGCAAACAAAATGGCCCGGCAAATCTGGGCGATGTTGACCAAGGGCGAAGATTACAGGAATCCGATAGCAGGGGTTGCTGCATAGCAGCCCTGCCCTATCGGTGTTGAGAGTGTGAGGAGGTTTTGAACAGTATGGGCAAATGATCGATCAGATCGGGAACAGGAAAACCAGTTCACCACAAAGCGCAGATAGCGCGTTTCCTTGATTTGGACTTGTTCCGCGAACTTACCATACCGGCCCGCGGCCATGTGAAGAGCCGCACATTTGAGGCCTTACACATGACCGCACCCGATCACTTGACCCAGACCAGACAAAATCACTTGCACAAGCGGAGGCATCCACACATGTGGTGAAGGAACCAACTGGCTCTGCTTCGGCAGGGCCTTTTTTTTAGGTATTTTAGCTAATTTCCCCATTGAACGAATAATCTGTATATTCTATATATTAGCTAAATTAGCTGAAACGAAAAGGAGGCACTATGCGACAGTTTTCTGCAACTGAACTCGCCAACAAGACCGGCGATGTTTTGGCGCTTGCAGCGCAACAGCCCGTCGCCATCGCTCGCCACGGCAAGCCGCGCTTTGTGGTCCTGTCCACAGAGGAATTCGAAGCCTTACGACAAGGCAAGGATAGCCGGTCCGCACATCATGTTGACGATCTGGACGATACCGAGGCCGCGCGCCTTATGAACGAGCTACAGGCCAGCATCGACAATGACTGACAGCGACACTCCAAAGATCGGACAGGTTTGGCGCTACCCCTATTTGTGGTCGCATGAGGCCGATGCCGGGCGCATAGAAGGTGCAAAGCAAAGACCGACAGCAGTATCACTGCTGACAACCAACAAAGAGGGTGAAGACGTTGTGATGCTGGTGCCGCTGACGACCTTGGACCCAGCAGGCAACCCCTTCGCGGTTAAGGTTCCCGAAACCGAATTGCGGCGGGCTGGGTTGGATCCGGCGGTTCAGGCATGGGTCATTGCCAACGAATATAATTTCGAGGCGTACAAGCGCACCTATTACCTTGAGCCGGGGGCACACCAAGGTCAGTTTTCCTCGATGTTCATTAAGCTGGTTCAAGGCAAGATGGTCGAAGCCATCAAATCGCGAAAGGCAAAGGGCGTTAGTCGAAACTGACGCCTTACCTCTCACTCTCTATCGCTCAGTAGTGACGTGCGTGCCAGGACTGCGCCCTGCCACGCCCGCCCGGCGCTATTCGCGCGGAACCGCATTCGCGGGGCGAGAACCATGAGGGTGAGCGCTCGATCACATTTTAAACCAGAGGCAGAAACGGGCTAGTCAGAAGCTTCGCCCGTCTCCTATGCTTGTCCAAAAGGAGTCGAGCATGGATCAGGCCCAACAGCACGAACTAGACATGATTTCCGATCTGCGCAGCCGCAGTGTCCGGTGGAAAATTGGTGCCCTCGGAGGCTTGGCAATCACCTTTCTTTTGGCCGCCTTTCCTTTCTTTCAGATGGTCCATAACGGGGCGGTTCAACCTGCTCCGCCAGTTTTGTTGCTGGCCGGGTTTATTCTTACCGGCGTCTGCGTATGGCAGACCGTCGAGCTGCGCGGAGAGGCAGCACGCCGCGAAACCCGGCTATGGGGTTAGACCCCACAACCAGAACCTAATCACTCCCCCTGTTTCCTTCGTGGTGAAGGAGGCACTTGGCTCTGCTTCGGCAGGGCCTTTTTTTATAAAAATCAGAAATTTAACGCCCGAATTACGGGTTTTACCGTATGCACTTTTCAGCCTTTAGTGTTAGGCTGAGGCCATAGGTTAAGTCTTCCACTCACGAGAGAGGTCAGCAGAGTTCTGTTGGCCTCTTTTTCTTAGGCGGATCATGGGCAAACCCCGAGCTTGCCCGCCCAGGACTGGTGCCATCCGCGCGGGAGGACCGCTTTGCGGCCGTGCGCCTTACGACTTTACAGCTTTCCAAGCGTTGCTTGCAATTCGCTGGTTACGTCCTTCGCCTCGGGCAGATCCCAAAGCGCGTCTGTCAATCTGAGGATATGGCTATTGGTGTGGCCGTCCGGCTTTACTTTTTGCCTCACAACATCAGCTGGCAGCAGCAAGCCGCGCTGCACCTGGTACTGTTCGTCCAACAGCACCGCTGCCAGTATTTCAAAACCAGACAGAGAACGGAAACCCGACAATTGCCGCGACGTGCTTTCCGGCGTAAGCCGCCGCGCTTTGATCTGGATCCGACGATTTTCAGAATCCTTGGCGTCGTAGGCTTTCACCGATCTTTTGGCCTGTTTCCAACCAAAGGTTTTGCAGAAAAGGTATTCCGCGAGATCCCCGGTAGGATTGTTTCCCGACCTGACAACACCTCGGTCGCGGAGGGCAATCAAGGTGTCGGAGTGCAGGGCAAGTATCTCGGAAACGGATAGATCGCTCAAAGGTTTCATCCCCGTTTTATGCCGGACTGGGAGTGCGATTTCTATGGCAAATCCCGCCGCCTGGGCGGCGTGACCGGTCCCTAGTCGGACGCCGGCAGACCGGCCTCCGACCCGAACCAACCATGTGCGAACTCCCTTTGACCTGGTGCGGTGAAATCTGTCTCATCCGAGCCAGCTTTAACCGCGGCCAAATGGTCGCCTGCCCATGTTTGTTTCGTCCCTGCGGGTGACGCGATCCCCTCGCTTCGCTCAGCCTTCCGTAATGGGGCGTTCTTAGTCAAGTGAACATTGGCTTGGTCACAACAGCCCGTAAAGTTGAATTGATGGGGATCGACAATCGTGACATTGCCGCCTTTTGCTCGCGTGGCTTGCTGACGCAGCATCCCCTTGCATGTGCGGCACACCTATCGCTGCGTTGCAGTCGATGTCACCAGACCGGCCATCGAAAGCCAGTCTGCGGGGCCGAATTCAAACCGTCCTTTCGCCGCAACCAGGATCGACCATCGTGGAGCGGACCGAGCGGACATTCGCTGCCGCTGCAGCATCGGTTACGAAGTACATCAGCTTGCACAGGAAGCCGACATTGGTGCCACATGCGGCGGACGGCAGGAGCGCGCCTAAGCCGGCTAGGGGCTTCGCTTGTGAAGTGCTGCTAGGCAAGCGATGACTAAATTGGGTTAAACCGCCGGAACCGACGCCCCGCTGTCAATCAAAGCCAATTGGTTCTGGCCGACACAGGCGGCCTTGAACTGCCATCTTGCTTCATGATGGCACCGCGACGCAGTTTGCCTACAGTGAAACAACGGATGTCAGTAAACACATGAAAACCAGTCTCACATTAGTTTCCTTGGGGTTGTGCCATTAGCGTGCGTTGCTTTTGGGCCTCCTGTAGGCGTTCCGGCCAAGTTGACTTTATGAAAGCTAGAACGTCCCAAACATCTTGATCGGATAGCGTGTCCTCGAATCCCGGCATTCCACTGATGACTCCCGTTACACCCATGCTCAAGAGTGCGGCTTTCCCCCCAAATTTGGTATAGCTGAACAGCAAGGCATCATCGTGGTGCCAAGTATGACCTGTACGGTCATGCGGTGGCGCGCGAAGCACGCCATCTCCATCAGGTGACTGCCAATCCTCCTGCCCTTCAAGATTCACGCCGTGGCAACTGGCGCAGTGTTCGCCATAAAGCTCTTCACCTCTTGAAAGGTCAGCGTTGGCCGGTTGCACCTGCGCTTGAGTTGAACCAACCCCAACCAAGGAAGCAAAAGCTCCAGCTAAGGCGGTCTTCTTTATGGCGGAAATTGTTCTCATGTAACGTCCAACCAAGTCTTCATACCTGCGGCCTGACGACAATTGAGGTTCATGCCATTGTTCCTTTCTGTGCCGGGCTTGCTTTTCTGCGAAATCTTCAACCACCGGAATGATCATCCAGAAGATAGGTCGCCATTGCCTTACGGTCGTTCTCGGTCAGAAAAGCAGTTCCATAGAGAACAACCTCCCCCATCGTTCCGCCAAATGCGTCGCCATCCGGCATCACGCCAGTACGCAGTGCGTAAGCCAGGCTGTCGACGGTCCAGCCGCGTTTCTGAAGCGACAAGTAGTCGATGGCCGGAGCTTTCCCGCCGCCAGGCAGGGCATCACTACCCTTGAAGTGCTCTGTGTCTGTTTTCCGGGCTCCGGCCAAATTGCGCCCGGTGTGGCACGCCGCACAATGCGCGGCTCCCTCAACCAGAAGCCGCCCGCGGTTCCAAACATCACCGCTCCCAGGGACAGGTTCCGTTCTTGGAGGTTCAAGAAACGCAGCGCGCCAGAGCTTCAGCCCCCATCGCTGGTTGAACGGAAATGCCATCTCTTGCTGCCTGGACGGCTGGGCCACAGCCGGAACTGTCTGAAAGGCGGCCCAGAGATCAGCAATATCCTGATCCGTGAAGTTGCTATAAAACGGGTAGATGAAAGCCGGATAATAGGGCTGACCGTCAGGGGAAACACCCTGGCGGACAGCCTGAGCAAACTCTTCAACCGTCCAATTGCCTATTCCATGTTCGCTGTCCGATGTGAGGTTGGGCGAGTACAGAGTACCGAATGGGGTTTCTAGCTTTACTCCACCCGCCAAAGGTGCTCCGCCGTTAGAAAAGTCGGTGTGGCAAGCGATACAACCAGACGCTCTGGCCAGATAAGCTCCGCGGTTCACATCTCCCTTGAGGTTAAGCTCGCTCAGCGGCACACCGATAGGCCAAGCGACCACTGCGGCGAGCCCTGCCGACGCAGTAACTGCCGCGGCAAGGACAAAACGAAACATGCGTTTCATAATCCGAATTCACTCTTCGCGGAAACGAGTATGGCACGCTGAACAGGTTTGGCTCAGCATTAGGAACACACCGTCAGCAGGCATCTGAGACAGGGCCTCAGCACTTGAACTGCCGCCCATCATTGCGCCGCCCCCCATCATGCTGCCGCCCATCATGCTTCCTGAACCCATATGAGATGATCCCATCATTGTGCTGTTGGACATCATGCCCGTCCCTTGGGCTTCTGACATCATCAACCCGTTCTGCGCCGCCGAGGCCAGACCATCAGAATAGGTCTGCAATTTTTCTGCGAGATCGACAAAACCTTCCCAATCGGCCCATATCTCAGCCTTGGCTTCAGATGGATGCCCATTTGAACCCTCCGGAAAGAGCGCCGTCAGGACTTCACCCGCATGGGCTCCAATTTTTTTGGCTTCCCGGCGGACTGCCGCTGCATTATAGGCCGTTTTTCCCTGCATCATCGGAGCCAGCACTTTCATGCTGTCTTTCATAACTCCCATGCCATCCATCCGTTCCTTTACGATGCCTGTTGCACCGCTATGGGCATGAGCAGCGACAGCAATGAGCGACGCCAATGCGGCGCCGGAAACCAGTTTGGAAAGTGTCATCTTGTTTTCCTGAAATAGTTTGAGATTGCGCTTTGAAGGCGCAGGATCAGTGCTCAGGAAAGGTAACGGGGAGGCGGCGGATCAAAGCCAGTGATCGTAAACGGCCTCAACAGGGCTATCGGCATATCATCACGAGAGATTTGCTTGCTCGGCCTCGTTGAAAGGCAATTGCCTATGAGAACAGCAAAGCCACCACAGAGCAAACTGCCATGACAGTGTTCAGTATGGCTACTGCCCGCCTGTTCTTGATCAGTGTCCTGAGCAGTGACAGCGATATGCGCTCCGCCGCCAGCCCCGTGTGCATCTGCCTGACTTGCAGACAGGAAGATAACTGCGACGAGCAGACCCGCAGCCAGCAGCAAATACCCGGTTTTTAGTCTGCCAAAGTGGCGCACTGCTCAGTTTATCCTGTTTTCGTGGCTAAGTTCACGGACACAGACAACGATGCCTTTCCTACCGATCCAGGTCAAGCGGCCGACCGTTGCAGTTCACTCTGCTGAACCACGCGGCTCGTTCATGTGGGAGCTTAAATTTATGCACTCGAAGATAAGCAGGAAAGCCTTCTGTAAGGTAGATAACCTCACACTGCTCGCTCGCTGCTGAGTGTTTTCATTACTGCGCAAGCAGAGAAGCAAGCGAAGCTGCCTCTGATACACTTCGCGACAAATCTCTCTCGAACCTTGCCGCAGTGTTCGTATATTTCAATCAAGTATGAGCAACACCCCCCATATTCTGGTGGTCGACGATCACCGTGAAATCCGGTCTGCGGTCACACGTTACCTGGAGAAAAACGGCATGCGGTCCTCCGCCGCCAAAGACGCCGAAGAAATGGATGCGATGCTCACTTCCGGAAGCTTCGATCTGGTTGTTCTGGATGTGATGATGCCAGGTGAGGACGGGCTGTCTGTTTGCAAACGCTTGTCTCAAGAAGGGCAATTGCCTGTGCTGCTGTTGACCGCCTTGGGCGAGGAGCACGATCGGATCACCGGGCTGGAGACCGGTGCAGACGATTACTTGGCCAAACCCTTTAACCCGCGCGAGCTGCTGGCTCGCATCCGGGCAATCCTGCGCCGTACAGCAAAGGAAGAACCACCCGCAGGCCGATTAGCAGGAAAACGTGTGAAATTCGGGCAATGGGTCTTGGATAGCGACAGGCGGGTGATCCTCGACAGCGCAGGACAAGAGACGGCTTTGACCGGCTCCGAATTCAAGCTGTTAGTCGCGCTGCTAGAGCGTAACCGCCTGGTACTGAGCCGCGATCAGTTGATGGATCTGACCGCTGGCCGGGCAGCGGCGCCAATGGATCGGACAATTGACAACCAGATCAGCCGCCTCCGCCGCAAGATAGAGAGTGATCCCTTGCGCCCGCGCCTGATTACCACGGTTCGCAATGGCGGATACTGCCTGTCCGTGGATATTGAGGTTTTGGATCAATGAGTTTTGTTCCGCGCAGATTGCGGTCGCAGTTAGTGCTTTTGGTCGTGCTGGCGCTGGCCGCCGCACAAGGCGTAAGCCTGTTTTTCTTGTCTGGGGAACGCAGCCTAGCGATCCGGGCTGCGATGAGCACCGAGGCAGCCGGCAGGGCAGCCAATGTCGCGAGGCTGATTGAAGAAGCTCCCCCGTCCCTCCATCCCTCGATTGTCCGGGCTGCCAATTCTCCCCTGGTGCGTTTCGAACTTAGCGGCAGCCCGGCCGTAACGCACACTTCACATGACACTGATGGTGCTGCCGAGGCACGGGTTCGCGCACTTCTGGGTGGAGACACCAACCGGGAGATCCGGGCTGAACTGCACGAGACTGATAGTGCTGGACTGCCACTTCCCTATCTGGAACCAGAGATGGCTGAGATCCATCGGGAAATGATGCGCGGCCAGATGCTGGCAATTGAATTGAACCTGTCAATTGCGCTGAGCGATGGCCAATGGCTGAACGCAGAGACATTGTTCGAGCGGCCACCGCTGCAATGGTCCTTACAGCCGACGATCACCTTTGCCCTCAGCGCAGGCTTCATCCTGGCTGCAATTTTTCTGTTTGTGCTGACCCGTGTCACGGCTCCGCTGCGCATGCTTTCCTCAGCGGCTGAAAACCTGGGGGGTGAGGAAGCTACTGAACCGCTTCCCGCAGACGGGCCTCTGGAGGTACAAGAACTCATCTGTGCGTTCAACAGGATGCAGCATCGAATAACCAGCCTCGTAGCCGAGCGCACCCGGATGCTGGCCGCCTTAGGCCACGACCTGCGCTCGCCGCTGACAGCAATGCGGGTGCGGGCAGAGTTTGTGGAAGACGGTGAAACCCGCAGTAGCATGATATCCCTTATCGGGGAGATGCAGAGCATGGTCGAAACAACACTCTCCTTTGCCCGTGGTTTGGCGGACGCAGAAAAGCCTGAAGACTGCGAGCTGGGCAGTTTTCTCCAGGCTTTACGAAACGACATGCTGAACGGTTTTGAACTGCTGCCTGGGGATCCCGTCCAGATCTGCCTGCGGCAGAACGCCATGCGCAGGGCTCTGCGCAATGTGATTGAAAACGCGCTGAGGTATGGCGGCGCGGCGCAGGTTGAATATCGATTACAGGACGGTGGCGCCGTAATCACTGTGTCGGACCCAGGACCGGGTATTCCGGAAACTGACTTGGAGCGTGTATTCGATCCCTTCACGCGATTGGAAGACTCTCGCTCGCTTGAAACGGGCGGGCACGGGCTGGGGCTGTCGATTGCCCGCACCATCCTGCGCGCGCATGGCGGCAGCCTCACATTGCGCAACCAGACGGAGGGCGGTCTCTGCGCCGTGCTGAAGCTGCCGCTTGGACAGTGAGACCGGCTATATTCGGATACATACCGATACAAATCACCGGCCGTACAGGCGTTGACCTTCCTGCGCTGGAAGGCCGCAAATCTATTGGCCGCTAGGACAGCTCCCGCAACGGTGGCGGCTTTGACAATTGGATGGGGAAGACATGAACAGAACGGGCCTTTTGCTTGCAACAGCGCTGATTGCCATCGGCGGATTTGCCATGTGGGGCGTTTCCCGACCAACAGAGCAGAACCCGGAAGCAGCGGAAGCCATATTGGAGGGCGTGGCTATTGTTGAGGTGAAGTTGCCCAAGACCCTTTCTGAAAACGCTCAGATCGGAAAACGCATCTTTGAAGCCAAATGCGCATCCTGCCATGGCGAAAACGCCGCTGGTCACGAAGGGGTTGCCCCACCGCTGGTTCACAAGATCTATGAGCCAAGCCACCACTCCGATACCGCATTCCTGCTGGCTGCCAAAAACGGCGTACGAGCACATCACTGGCGGTTCGGAAACATGCCGCCAGTGCCCGGGGTGACTGATGGCGAAGTCAACCTGGTGACACGCTACGTGCGCGAGCTGCAGCGCGCAAACGGGATCCACTGAGATCGGACAGACTTGTCTGCATAGCTTTTTCCGCCAGAAGGCCAGGCAGCAGCGCTGCTGGACGTCAGCTTTTCACTGCCGACTTTAAATCCGCTTGCTGCTGTTCCAACAGAAACCCTAGAATCTCCTTGTAGCGTATCCGTGTGTCTTCGAGCTGCTGGTAAAAGCGGAACAGCTCTTTCAGCGGAGCCGAGAAATCCTTATGCGCCGCCAGTACCGCGATCAGAGCGCCCAGAGTGATGCGTTCCTCAAGCACAAAGTACCCGCCTAGCGAATAGAAGAGGAACGGCGTCAGCGCGGTCAGAAAATTGTTCAACGCCTTGGCAAAGAACTTCACCCGGTGGATCCGCCTGCGGATCGCTTCCAACTGCCGCAACGAGGCCATTGTATGCAGCACATCTCTGGGGCGGTCCTGCGCCGGGTTCAGCTGTTCCGTTAGACCGCGGGTAAGTCTCCGCATCTCCTGAATACGTTCCCGGCTCAGCCGGTTCACGATCCGCTGCAGATAGGGCAGCAGAAACAGTTGCAGCGGCAGAATAGTCAGCGCTGCAGCACCCAGGATCGGATCCTGAATGAACATGAACAGCAGGATCGTAAGCAACGTTCCGCCCTGGGTCACTGGAAGCGCAACCAGATCCGCTGCAAAGCCGCCAATCGGCTCTGCTTCCTGCCCTAAAATTTGCGAAAGCTCGCTTTTTCGCGGGCGGCCGGCTTGTTTGCGCCAACGACAATAGATGAGCAGCCGGAGACGTCTGAGACAGCGTTCGGCAAGCCGCCCTTTCAGCACATTCAGCAGGTACTTCCCGACACCGTTCAGCGTGATTGCCAGCAGAAAAACACCGCTCAGAACTGCCAGATGCTGTGTAGCAGTCAGATCATATCCCAACAGGCTCAGCGGTGCGTGCGATTTGCTCAGGACGTTGTTCACGATCTGCTTGGGCAGTTCCAGCGATAGATACAACACAGGCAATAAGGACAGGCTCAGAAGCAGAAGGAAAAACTGCTGCCGGCGCGTGGTCCGGGCAATGTGGGTAATTAGGTTCCGGTCTAGACCAGCGATGGACACGGTCGTAGGGGGCACCAGGCTAGCGGAGGAACGCGCAAGCCGCAGATGGAGCGCCCGGCCAAGCAGCGTAGCCGCAGAGATTGCCAGCAGAGCCGGGGCCAGCAGCAATACCAGATGCATCGCCGGATGCACCCATTCCGGAGAGGCTTCATCGTAGCTGAAGCCCAGCCAATTCGCGGCCTCATGGGCGAAAGAATGGTAGTGCGGGAACCTGTGCTCGGGCGGCATCGAAATAAGTCTGCTGAGATAGAGGGAAATGCGGCAGCCCCATTGGAGCTGCCGCGCTGCGGTGCTGCTGCCTGAGGGGCGAGGCAGCGGCACTCAGCAAATCATTGAACCGTAACCTGGCCGTACATGCCGGATTCATAGTGCCCCGGGATCAGGCAGGCGAATTCGAATGTGCCGCCATTGCTGAAGTTCCAAATAACTTCGCCGCGTTTGCCGGGTGCCAGGGTGACAGCGTTCGGCGTGTTGTGTTGCTCCATCCCTCCGGCCATAGCCTGCTTGTGCATGGCATTGCGCTCCGGCGTGTCCAGGACGAACTCGTGATCCAGCTCGCCCTCATTCACCACCATAATGCGGATGGTTTCCCCCTGTTTGAACTCCATGGCCGAGGGGGTGAAGATCATATCGCCATCATCGGTTTCCTCCATCGCCACCTTCACGGTGCGGCTGACCTCGCTGAGCTTGCCTGGCACGCCCGCGGCCATCTGTTCACCGTGGCTGCTATGGGCGCCATGGCCGTCGCCGTGGCCCGATACACCAGCCAGAACAGGCGTGCCGGCCAGGACGGCCAGCGCCGCTGAAAGGAAAAGCTTCTTCATTGGTATCTCCTTGATTTTATGAGGGGGAATTGCCCTTCCGCCGCCAGGTTCACGGCGGGAAGGGAGTGCGTCCGGCCGGACTGCCCCGGCCGGGCGCAGGGGCTTCAGAACATCAGGCGGGTCCCGAAGACGACGGAGAACACGCCGTTCTCTTCACCATTGACGCGCAGCAGATCCGCTGTGCCGCCAAAGGATTCCTCGTAGTTGATGCCGACATAGGGAGAGACCGCCCGGTCGATCAGGTCATAGCTGAGCCGCAGCCCGGCCTCGACCGTGGCGCCGCCAGCGGCCTGATCGTAGGCCAGGTCGTCCTGCAGCGGCAGCGTCAGCTCGAGGCTCGGGACCAGGACCAGACGGTTGGTCAGCAGCGCCTCATACTCGCCCTCAAAGCGGAAGAACGAATGGTCCGACAGGTAGAGATCGGCATCGATCTCGAACCATTGCGGCGCCAGCCCTTTCAGGCCCAGCACCGCGTTATAGCGGTCCGGCAGCCCGTCCGGCGTGCTGGCTTGCACCCCGACCACCGCATCAAAGAAGGTGGAAACCGGGAACTGAAGCCGCAGCTGGTTTTCCAGAGCTTCGAACTCGCCCGATCCCTGAACCCGCTCGCCTTCGCTGCGCCAGACAAGTTTCAACTCATCGGTGCCGATCAGGGTGTCGAAATCCCAGACGAACGCGTCCGCGCCGTCGTTCTGCCGGTACTCTAGCTGCTCAGCCTGAAAGCCGTAGATCAGCTGCTCTGCTCCGGCAGGGGCGGACCAAAGTGCCACCGCGCTGGCCGCGGCAAACGCCGCGTTGCGTGTCTTGCTCATGTTTACGTCTCTTTCTGATCTTGCAGGGTTAAGCCGGGCCGCCTTCCACGATCACTTTGCGGAACATGCCCGCGTCGGCGTGGTAGGAGAGATGGCAGTGGAAGGCCCACTGGCCGGTCACATCGACTTCGGTTTCGGTGTAGACGGTGGTGCCCGGCGCGACGCTGACGGTGTGCTTGATCGGATCCCTGCGGCCTTTGCCGGTGTCCACGATCGTCCACATGCCATGCAGGTGCATCGGGTGGGCCATCATGGTTTCGTTGACGAATTTGAACCGCACCCGCTCGCCGTATTTCAGCCGCAGCGGTTCGGCCTCCGACAGTTTCTTGCCGTTGATCGACCAGATGTAGCGCTCCATGTTGCCGGTGAGGCGCAGCTCGATTTCCCGTGTCGCAGGACGGTCTCTATAGAGTGGCCGGCGGGCGCTGAGGTCATCGTAGGACAGGAACTTGCCGCCGTTTGCCGCGCTTGGGGTAAGGCCGCTGCCCGCCGCATAGAACCCTTCCTGTTCGCCAGCCATCGCCATTTGATGCCCGCCATGGTTCATCCCGGCCATGCCGCTGTCTTTGGACGCCTTGGCCCCTCCCATGCTGTGCTGGCTGTGGTCCATACCCGCCATCGGCTCTGCCTTGGCAGGCGCGGCCATATTGTGCTGGCTGTGGTCCATTCCTGCCATGGACTGGCTGTCCGAGGCGGCCTGCATCTGATGCTGGCTGTGATCCATGCCCGGCATCATCATCACGCTGTCGGACGAGCCTGTGTCGCTGCGCATCACATGGCCTTCCATGCCCATGCCGCCCATCATGCCGGCCATATCGGCCATCGTCAGCCGCGGCTTGGGCCGCATCGCGGGGACCGGCCCGGCCAGGCCCTCGCGCGGCGCCAGGGTGCCGCGCACCATCGCGGTGCGGCCCATGGATTCCGCCACAATGCTGTAGGCGCGGCTTTCGCGGGGCTGAACGATCACGTCATAGGTCTCTGCCACCGCAATCCGCAGCTCATCCACGGTGACCGGCTTCACGTCATTGCCGTCAGCCTGCACCACGGTCATCTTCAGCCCCGGTATCCGCACATCGAAATAGGCCATCGCGGAGGAGTTGATCAGCCGCAGCCGGACTTTCTCGCCCGGCCTAAACAGCCCGGTCCAGTTCTGCGCCGTGCTCTGGCCGTTGATCATCGGGGTAAAGCCCTGAACATCCTCGATGTCAGTCGGCATCATTCGCATCCGGCCCCACATCTTGCGGTCTTCCAACGCCGCCTTCAGGCCCATGCTGCCGGAATCCTGGATCAAGTCCTGCAGCGTGCGCTGCGAGCGGTTGTAGTAATCCGCCGACATCTTGAGGTTCCGCATGATCCGCTTGCCGCGGTGCGGGTGGGTGTCCGTCAGCTGCAACACATAGTCGCGGTCCGCCCGCACTGTTTCACCGCGTTTTGGCTCGATGACGATGGCACCATAGGCCCCGTCCGGCTCCTGAAAGCCGGAGTGGCTGTGGAACCAGTAAGTACCGGCCTGCACGATCGGGAACTTGTAGGTGAAGGTTTCGCCCGGCTTGATACCGTCAAAGCTGATCTTCGGCACCCCGTCCTGGTCAAACGGCAGGATCAGCCCGTGCCAGTGAATCGAGGTGTCCTCGCGCAGGTTGTTGGTCACATTGAGGGTGATCTCCTCGCCTTCCTTAAAGCGCAGGATGGTCGGCGTCTGGCTGTTGTTGTAGCCGACACCGGACTTGCGGAAGTCTCCGGCGTCGATGCGGATTTTGTCCACGGTGATGTCATAGGTCCCGGCCTGGGCCGAGGCAGCCGCGGACAGGGCAAGGGCGGCGCCGGCAATGGCCGTGCGCCAAGGTGCGATGGGTGGCATCGTCAGTCCTTTGGTCTGTTGAGATGTTGGTCCGGTCATCCCCTGCAAGCATCCGCAAGCGCAATTTTTTACGCGCCGGGATCAACCGATGCAGCGTTCACTCATAGAGCGGCGCAATTGCACGCTGCTGAAGTCCTCAAGCAGAGGGAATGGCAAGCAGTGGGTTCAAGTGCTTGGGATCATACTTTGGGAGGTGGAAGGTGGGCTTCGGGCGCCACGGAAGCCAGGCCAAAATCATTCAGGACGACCGCCAGCTTTCCTGCTTTTCCGATGATGGACACCTGTTGCCAAACCTGAAGTGCAACCGGGACTTCACAGGCCGCAGCCTTGTGGCATAGGCCGGTGCTGGAATGGCTGTGCCCGTCTGCCGTTTCATGCTGGGCAACAGTAACAGCTTCAGCCCGATTTTCTATTTCTGCAGTCAGGGGCGCGAAAAGTGCGGACAGCGCCAGCAACAACGCCAGCGTCAATGATGTCCACAATTTTCCCGCTTTTGAGCGCATAAAACAGTTCCGTTTGCTTTCGCTCTATCTAGCTAGCCAGTGCGGGTCTCCAACTCAAGGATACGTTTTGATACATTTGCAAACCGGGTGCGCATTCGTCAGTTCGCCACAAAACGTTCAGCACATTTGCGGCCTTCTGAGCAGAGAGCGATCATCAGTGCTTCTAGGAAAAGAAAGGCTGAGGAGATCCCAAACGATGCGCAGGGAAGCTGTTGCCCAGGCTTGGCAGACAACGCGCCCAAGGCACTACTCCAGTGTCACTAGCTAGGGACCAGGGAGCCTGATGGCCTTTATTTCGCACCGGGAGGGGTTGCGCCGAAGAAAATTTCCATTATGTGCCACGCTATGGCAGTTACTGGGTTCAGGAGTGACTTTGGTCGGTTGATACGCGCCGTTGCGTCAACCATCCTTGTTGCTGTGGTTCTCCTGAATACACTTGCGACAATTTCTGCTCATGCATCGCCTCCCGCAAATGCCGTCACCGCTGTTTCTGACGTACAGCACGAGACATGCACTTTGCACAAAGCGGCAAAAAGAGTGCAGCACAGGCACCATCAAAAGGGCGCCTGCGAAATCCCTGATGAAGAACGGCACGCCACTTGTTCGGTGGCCGTTTGCTGTTTTCACGAATTCAACGCAGCACCAATTCTGTCTGTTGAGCGCCGCCTGGTAACTGTTCAACTCGTGATAGCGAGCTCGACTGGAGTAATTTCCAGGTCAGAACTCCCGCATGATCGTCCTCCCCGTTCAATCTGATTGAATCCGCTTGGCGCTCAATCGAGTGCGCCATCTGTTTCTGATCAGACAAGGTTTGCATGCTGCAAGCCAGAACGAGGTATTCCATGCGTGGACGCTATTTTGCTCTCGGTATTCTTGCGCTTGCTGCAGGGGTTGCGGGAGGCATCTCTCTCGAAAGACTTTTCCTCAACCCGTCATCAATGACCGGGGCAAACGAGGCCGAGATCTTGTATTGGGTTGCACCGATGGATCCGAACTTCCGGCAACCAGGGCCGGGTAAATCGCCAATGGGGATGGACCTTGTCCCTGTATATGCAGGCCAAGAGCCTTCCGGGGACCCTGCAGAAGTGCAGCTATCTGCGGCAGAGATTAACGCCATTGGCGTCCGCACCGCGATTTCACGCATGTCCGAGGTGTCCGGAAAGATCGAAACCGTTGGCTTTGTTGGCTATGACGAGCACCGGACAAGCCATGTTCACACTCGTGTGGACGGTTGGATCGAAAAGCTGAACGTGCGCGCTGTCGGAGACCCCGTTCAAAAGGGCGATGTCTTGTTTGAGATGTTTTCGCCACAGATCGGCTCGTCAGCCGGCGACCTGGTTCGCGCCATCGAGGCAGGAAACCCTCAGATCATTGATGCCGCCCGTAACAAGCTGCGCAGTCACGGCATGTCTGACAGGCAGATCGAGCGTATAGAAGCCAGCCGTACTCCTGAGCGCAACATTGAAGTCGAGGCTCCGCAGGACGGTGTTGTGATTTCACTTGAGGCTGCAGACGGAATGTTTCTGCAGCCCGGCACACGCGCTGCATCGCTGACAGAACTTTCAACTGTGTGGCTGATAGTCGATGTGTTTGAGCGCGACATTGCAAAGCTGACTGACAATATGCTTGCCGAAGCGCGGTTTGAGCATTTGCCTGGCCGGGTTTTCAAAGGTTCAGTTGACTACATCTACCCTGAACTTGACGCAGTAACCCGAACGCTTCCCGTTCGCTTGCAATTTGACAACTCCGACATGCTGCTACGCCCGAACATGTTCGGCACGGTCAGCCTGATCCCCTCAGAAAACCGCATGGCGCTGACTGTCCCAACCGAGGCTATCATTCGCACCGGGACTGCAGAACGGGTGATACTGAAAACCGGGGATGGCACTTTCAAACCCCGCCTCATTACAGCGGGACTACGCGACAATTTTGGTGACGGCGGGCGTACAGAAGTTGCACAGGGATTGGAGCCTGGAGAAGAGGTTGTAGCCTCCGCTCAATTCCTGATCGACAGCGAAAGCGCGCTGAGCGCCGGACTTATGCGCATGGCGCCGACTGATGAAGCTCCTGCACGTGGATCAGGAGAGTTGGTTGCTCTGGATTTTGAGTCCCGTATGGCAAAGATCCGGCACGGTGCTCTAGACAGCCTCGACTGGCCAGAAATGACGTCTAGTTTCCCGATCCGGGCTGATGTTTCTCTTTCGCGTTTGGTTGAAGGTCAGCAGGTGTCGTTTCGGCTGTCTCGTGGAGCAGATGGCCTGCTAGGGCTCATTGAGCTTGGTCCAGACGACGGTGTTGCTGCCACAGGCACCGGTATTGTGAGCAGCGTCACAGCAGAGGGAAAGCTGTCGCTCTCACATGACCCCATTCCTGAACTCGGCTGGCCTGCAATGCAAATGGATATGCCAGTGGCAGGTCTAGACACTGCCGAAGTACCCATGGATGTGCCAGTCGAGTTCGATCTCTCAAAAAGTGATGACGGGATGTTCACCATTGTCGCAGTCCGGGCTGCAGGCGCCCCGCCCTCAGCCGGCTCTGCCCCAGAGGCGAGTGAACCAGAGACCTCCAAGGCTGCTTCAGATGTTCTCGTTTCAGGAACCATTGACCAGGTCGACGCAGAATCCCGCATGGCCACGATAACCCACGGCCCTATCACGGAAATTGGCATGCCAGGCATGACCATGAGTTTTGCAGTGAGTGAAGAGCTGGAAATTACCAGCCTTCCGGTCGGCTATGAATTGGCTCTGACATTTGCGCGTCCAGACGGCATGACCATGGTGCTCACCGGGGTGGAAACCGCCTCACCGCCGATGGAGGTGCTGGGCAAAATCAATAGCGTCGACTCCGAAACGCGAACCGCGAACATCACGCATGGCCCAGTGACGCAGATTGGCATGCCAGGTATGACCATGGACTTCTCGATTGATCCAGCCCTCGACTTAGCTGGATTGCCGTCCGGACAAGAAGTGACTCTGCTTTTCACCCAGAACGCAGACTTCTCAATGACCCTGGTAGGCACAAAGCCGGTTGAGGTGACGCAATGATCGCTTCTGTTATCCGGGCGTCTGTTGCAAATCGCTTCGTCGTTCTTGCACTTGCAGTCATGATGGGCGTGATTGGTGTCTGGGCGATCCGCGAAACCCCCGTAGATGCTATTCCCGACTTGTCGGATGTTCAGGTCATTGTCCGCACGCCTTATGCCGGGCAAGCCCCTCAGGTCGTTGAAGATCAGGTCACTTTCCCCATTGCCACTGCCATGCTCGCTGTGCCCGGAGCCAGTGATGTGAGAGGCTTTTCCTTTTTCGGCGACAGCTACGTCTATGTCGTTTTTGAGGACGGCACTGACCTTTACTGGGCGCGCACCCGTGTGCTCGAATATCTGGGTCAGATTACTGCGAACCTTCCAGAAGGGGTTTCGCCCCAGCTCGGGCCGGATGCAACCGGTGTCGGCTGGATCTACCAATATACGCTTATTGACCGGACTGGCGGGCACGACCTGGCCCAACTGCGGACACTCCAGGACTGGTTTCTGAAGTATGAGCTGCAAACCGTCGACGGTGTGTCCGAGGTCGCAACCATCGGCGGCATGGTCAAACAGTATCAGGTCGTTGTGGACCCGAACAAACTGCGCGCCTTTGACGTCACCCTGCCGCAGATCCGCAGTGCCATTCAAAACGCCAACCGCGAGACCGGTGGTTCCGTGATTGAAATGGGCGAAGCGGAATTCATGATCCGCTCTACTGGCTATGTTGATGAACTGGCAGACCTGGCCAAAGCACCCCTCATGGTCAACGAACGCGGTGCAGCACTGACAGTTGGCGACGTGGCAGACATCCGCCTGGGTCCGGAAATGCGACGCGGCGTCGGGGAGTTTAACGGCGAAGGCGATGCCGTTGGCGGTGTCGTTATCCTGCGCTGGGGCGGGAACGCCCTGGCTACAATCAAAGCTGTTGAGGCGCGTATCGAAGAGTTGCGGGCAAACCTGCCCGAAGGGGTTGAGCTAGTCACAACTTACAACCGCGCGGGTGTTATCGAGCGTGCAATCGAGAATCTCGAAACAAAGCTGACCGAAGAATTTATCGTTGTCGTTTTGGTATGTGCAGCCTTCCTGCTGCACATCCGCTCGTCCCTGGTGATCCTTCTGTCACTGCCTCTCGGCATCTTTGCAGCCTTCATCATCATGAAGCTGCAGGGGGTGAATGCCAACATCATGAGTTTGGGCGGGATTGCCATCGCCATCGGCGCGATGGTGGACGCGGCTATCGTGATGATCGAAGCTATGCACCGAAGGCTAGAGAAGGAAAAGCTGACCAATCAAAACCGCTGGCGCCTCGTCACCGAATGCGCAACCGAAGTGGGACCGGCACTTTTCTTTTCCCTGGCAATCATCACCGTGAGCTTTTTGCCGGTCTTTGTTCTGGAAAGCCAGGAAGGGCGGCTTTTCAAGCCGCTGGCCTTCACAAAGACCTACGCAATGGCAGCGGCGGCGATCCTTTCCATCACGCTGGTGCCAGTTCTGATGGGATACTTTGTGCGCGGCCGGATTCTTTCGGAGCACAAGAACCCTCTGAACCGTATCGTGATCTGGATTTACCGGCCCTTTCTGGATGCTGCTGTCGCGTGGCCGTGGGCCACGACGTTGCTCGCCGGTGTGCTGGTCGCTTCGATGTGGTGGCCGCTGCAGCGTATCGGGACCGAGTTCATGCCAGAGCTGAACGAGGGCGATTTCCTTTACATGCCGACACTGTACCCCGGTGTCTCCATCGGCAAGGCGCGCGAAGTGCTGCAGCAATCCGACCGGCTGATTGCTACGGTCCCTGAGGTCGCGACGGTGCATGGCAAGCTTGGACGCGCCGATACCGCCACGGATCCCGCCCCGCTCACAATGATCGAGACGACGATTCAGCTGAAACCTGAATCCGAATGGCGCGCGGGCATGACGATGGAAGGCATACGCGACGAGCTTGACCGCGCTGTGCAAATTCCTGGTGTGACCAATGTCTGGATTCAGCCGATTAAGAACCGCATCGATATGCTTGCCACAGGGATCAAGACACCCGTCGGTGTCAAAATCTCCGGCGCTGATCTGAGCGTCATCGAGCAGATTGGTGTCGATATCGAACGCGTGGTTGCAGGTATCGACGGCACGGCATCAGCCTATGCAGAGCGGCCTGTAGGAGGGCGGTTTGTGGAGATCGACGTCAACCGAGATGCCGCTGCGCGCTATATGATGAGCGTACGTGAAGTGCAGGATGTTGTTCAGACCGCAATCGGCGGGATGCAGGTGTCGGAATCCGTGGAAGGCCTTGAGCGGTTTCCAATAAACCTTCGCTACCCCCAGGAGTGGCGGAACAGCCCCGAACGCCTGCGGGACCTTCCGGTGGTCACACCGTCCGGCGCGCATATCCCCCTTGGCAACCTGGCAGAGATCAAAGTGGTGGACGGCCCCGGTATGATCCGGTCTGAAAACGCACGCCGCACTGGTTTTGTCTTCATCGACATCGCGGGCCGGGATCTGGGAGGCTACGTAACCGAAGCCCGTCAACTAGTCGCCGATGAGGTGGAATTGCCGCCTGGCTACTCGATTACATGGTCCGGTCAGTACGAGTATATTGAGCGCATGCAGGAGCGGCTGAAGCTGGTAGCGCCGGCAACGCTGCTTATCATCACACTGATGCTCTTTCTAGCCTTCAATCGAGTAATTGAGGTTGGGATCATCCTTGCCGCGTTGCCGGTAGCCCTCGCAGGAGGAGTCTGGTTCCTGTGGTACCTGAGCTTCGACATCTCTGTCGCCGTTCTGGTTGGGTTCATTGCGCTTGCCGGTGTCGCGGTAGAAACCGCGATTGTTATGTTGCTGTATCTCAATCTAGCCTGGGAAAAGCGGAAAATCCTCGCTGCTGAGGCACAGCGCAAGTTGACAACTGATGATGTAGAAGAGGTGGTATTCGAAGGCGCACTTCTACGAGTACGCCCCAAGGTTATGACAGTGGCGACAATTTTCGCCGGCCTAATTCCGATCATGTATGGCCAAGGCACCGGTTCGGAAATCATGCAGCGTATCGCAGCCCCGATGGTTGGCGGGATGGCGACTGCCACACTGCTAACCCTTTTCGTCATTCCTTCCATCTTCGTGATCTGGAAGCGGTTGGCTCTTGCACGGGTCAACCGAACCCTGCTGCAGGAACCCGGCCGAGAGACATCACCGGTACCGGCAGAATAGCCCGAAATGTGAAATCACCCTAAGGAGACAATCCAATGAAAAAACTTGCTGTAACCCTAGTGGCCTCGCTTTTGGCTGCACCAATCGCTGCCGCTCAGACGAGCCATAGCACAATGGACCATTCCAACATGGGGATGAGCGATGCTCAAATGGAAGGTGCTGTTCACACAAAGGCGACAATCAATTCGATTGACGAAAACTCTGCAAACGTCAGTCACGAGCCAATCCCTGAAATCGGTTGGCCTGCGATGACAATGGATCTCAACTTGGCGCCAAATGCTCAGGTGATGGGTGACATATCAGAGGGTGCTTCAGTTACTCTGATGCTGGTCAAGAACGACAACGGAATGTACGAAATCGGCGCGATGATGCCTGAATAGGCAGATAGGTGAGTGGCAGATCACATTGTCTCTGCCACTTGCGAAGACTGCAAATGCAAGGCGGCAACTTTTCCCCTGCTCCGTACAAACCGACGTTTTGCCGTGAAGATCTAGCCATCGAAGCAATTCTAGCGCACATGGTATTGAAAGCTCTCCGCGCTCAGAAGACTGGTTTCTACTTAAAGCTGGTAACGTATAACGCGCTGTAGAAAGTCCGCTTCCCATCCCTCAGGCCTGAGGCAGCCGTTCTTTGTCGCGCTTATCGCACCTGCGGCGAGTGATCGGAAAGCCCCGCCAGCCGCCTTTCTTAGACGGGCCTTGCAATGGCCGCTTAGCGCCGTTTGCGGCCTGCTGCACTCGCAAAGGGCCGCGCGGTGGTTGATGACCGTAAAGGGCTCACCCCCCGGTTTCGCCGCCCGAAGCGCGAACGGCGGCACCTGATTTGCGAACGACAGCGCACTGAGAGACGTTATACAAGATCAAAGACTTGGCATGCCCCTCCGATGACCGGTCTAGGTCAGCCCGTTGCAACGGCATTGCCGCGCGAGCATTATGCGGTTCTGAGCCCATACTCCCCGATGCTGCAGCATGCGCAAATGTCCGGTCTGATGCAGACTAGAGTGTCGCGAGCTTCTCCACTCGGCGATCATCTACGGCTGTGCCTGTGTTTAAGGTCGATGAAGGCTCCAGCAGCACCACTTCACATGTTTCGGTTAAGGCGACAGGACAATGTTCAACGCCATGCGGCACGACGATGAACTCGCCGGCTTCTATGACCTCCTCGCGGTCGCGGAATCGCATGAGAAGACGGCCCTTGTGGACAAGGAACAACTCGTCCTCGCGTTCGTGAAAATGCCAAGCGAAAGGACCAGCAAATTTCGCCAGCTTGATCTGCATATCGTTGACCTGACCTGCCACACGCGGTGACCAAGTTTCACTGAATGTTCCAAAGGCGGCGTCGAGCGCCTTTTTCCCAAGTGGCGACAGGTGCCCATTCAGATCAGCGACATCCCGTAGAATGGCGGTCAACTGCGCCTCCAGCCCTGGTCCGCTCGCAGGATACTCCTCGTCCAGAGCCGCCGTCCCAATCGTGAAGCCTGCCGCACCGGCCCCGTAAACGGCGGCAATCCGTTCCTTGTTGGCAATGGAGCCCGCTACGATAACGGGCTTGCCAGCGGCTTGGCAGACGGCCTCGATCAATTGACGGACATTTTGGTCCGGTGAGCGGTAGGCGAGGAGATCGAGGCCATGTACGCCATCTTGGGAGGCAAGATCGGCCGCACTTGCCGCGATCTCCTCAATGGTGCCTTCCAGCACGCTCGGGTGCCCGGTAATCTTTCCGGGGAAGGGATAGTATAGAAGTCCACTCCCGGACAGTACTGGCAGCACATCATCGACCCGTGTGCCACCAAGCAGAATATCAACGCCGATGTCGACAGCGGCGCGCGCGGATGCGACTTCGCTAGTCTGGTCAAGAGACACGACTTCGAGGTACGAGGTGGCTCCTTTTGCCTGAATAGCTTTGTTCAGGGATTTCAGATCTTCGACCGGCAGCCCAACATCCTTGAAGCCGATGTGCCGGACGCCCAGAGAGAGTGCTGTTTCCAGATGCGTCATGGCATCCGTGACGGTTTTGTCGTTGCGTGTGAGCATGAAAATGAAACGCAGGCCCATCAGGCGGTCTCCTCTGTTTCGGTGCGTGTGGCGGCAAGTCTTTGCGCGTAGTCGATGGCGACCGACAGACTGGTCGGGTCAGCGATATTCTGCCCCACAATATCAAACGCGGTCCCGTGATCCGGTGACGTGCGCACGAAGGGAAGTCCAAGCGTGATGTTCACGCCTTTTTCGACACCCAGATACTTCACAGGGATCAGGCCCTGATCGTGGTATTGCGCGACCACGACATCGAAGTGACCTTTCCGGGCCTGCATGTAGACCGTATCCCCCGGCCACGGCCCCGAGGCGTCAATCCCTTCGGACCGCGCCGCCTTGATCGCCGGCGCGATGATGTCGATCTCCTCACGGCCAAATAAACCACCTTCGCCCGCATGAGGATTTAGACCGGCGACTGCCACGCGTGGCTTCTTTATGCCAAGGGCGAGACACCCTTCGTGGGCAAGGCGCATCGCGGACATCTGGGCGTTGTGATCTGCCCGGTCAATTGCATCACGAAGCGAGCAATGGATTGTCACAAGGACGGTCCGAACTTCATCGTTGGCGAGCATCATCGCCACGCGGTCCGCACCGCCAAATTCAGCGAGCATCTCCGTGTGACCGGGATAGGGAAGACCGGCTGCAGACAGAGCCTCTTTATTGATTGGGGCCGTGACAAGACCACTTGCCAAGCACGATTTGGACAGATCGATACCCTTGCGGATCGCAGCGAAGGCAGCACGACCACTTGCTGCGCTGACCTCGCCAATCGGGAATGGGCCGTCGCCCCCGGTTTCCAGCATCTCGATTTGGTTAGGTGCACCCGTCGCGTCTTCGATCCTGTGCAGGACAGATACTGCCATGTTGGGTGCAGACTTTTTGGCAGCCATCCGGATCACGTCCGCGCAGCCCAGAACGACACAGCGACCCCGGTTTTGATCCGCAAATGCTTTCACAACGATTTCCGGTCCGATGCCCGATGGATCGCCCATCGAGATCACGAGAGGGGGTGTGCTGTTCACAGCGACTGCTCCTGTGTCTGTTTCGATAACTGCTTAGCCGCGCGTTCGAGAGTGGCGTCGTCACCGAAACCCCCGGCCTTCATTCCAAGCAGGACCAACCGTCCCACGATCTCGACAGATGTGGAGCATGCGTATTGCCACTGTGTTTGAAGTGACAGCCCTAAATATGGGTGGAGGTCATGTCATGAACACAGGAAACATCACTTTATCCGTGCGGTCTATTTCACGGCAAACAAAGAGCAGACTTGAAGGCTTGCGGGAATACACACGGCTGACTTACGGCAGCTTAATCGACGATGCTGTGGAGGCGTTGTGGCAAGAATACTTGGCAGACGGTCACCCAGTTTGCGATGAGGCCGAACTTTGAGGGGATTGGGTTGAGCCAGCTACCACGCTGACACAATCATCTATCGATTTCGTGCAGGACCACATCCAGTTCAATTCCCAAGCCGATAAACCCACCGGTGCCGCCTCTTGCACAGATGATCACTGGGGGAGCCATGCGCCGGTCCACCAACCGATGCTGCTGTCCTAACACCCATCTGAGAACGGGTGAGGTTGCGATGGAGAAGACGTTCGTAAACTTGCTGACGCTGGTCACTGGTCGTAAGGGGCTTGGTGGTACTGCCGATCAATGTCACTCAAAGCCTCACACAGCCCCTCTCGAAGCCCCTGTAGGCCCTCCGACTCACCACGCACCCATGTGATCATCAACGACGCTTTACGACGCTGCACCCATGCTGTGCGTTCATCAGCGTTCATACGGCACCAGCAATAATAGAAGCTACCACGATGCTCATCACGCTGGTTGATAAGGGCTATGGTGATTTCCTGTACCCAGCGTTCTGTCGCGAAGCTGGGTATGGTATCAGGTGGTAACTTCGGATGCAGGAATGAACCACCATAGCGGTACAAAATCCGTTGTAGCCAGTTATTACTGATACGGACATTCCGCACTTAGCTATCTGATGTGGATATCTGATGACGTGCTTCTGCTTCCATCTCTGAAACCAGTGTCGGGTTCGCAGTCCGCCATGCCACATAAGCCGCATAACCACGCTGGTTAACTTCAGCCCGTTCCACTGCTGTCATTGCAGCATAGTCGGCTACATCAACATCAGGCAGAAAGCTGAGCTTCACCGCAGTATATGTACTGGTGCAGGTTTCGACTTCAGCACGATCCAATAGGCGTGTCTCAGCGGCTTCACTGCACAGGAAGTATGATGCGATCAGGGCAAGGGTTTCAGCGGTCATTCAGGCTCCTTAGATGACGGGTTTTCCAAAATACGTCATCACAAGACTGTTTTGGAATCATACACGTCATTATATGGCGGATAAAGTGCATATCCGCCATATCAATTGACTGCACAGGGAGATGAATTTCGGTGATGATGACAACCAAGCAACATCCTGAGGCTGATACCTATGGAAACCAAGGTTCCGAACAGCATTGCCAAACTCCGCAAAGAGATGGGGTTATCACAGGATACCTTGGCAGGCCGTCTAGGGATTTCGGTGACCCAACTCTCCAGATTGGAGCGCGGGCTATCATCTCTGACGCAGGCACGGATGAACCAGTTGGCAGAAGTGTTCGCAGTAGAACCACACGATCTGTACCGCAACGCGACATCCAAGGAGCGGCTTGAGTTGAACGTGATGCGTGATGTGATCGTCCAACTGGACGAAATGATAAGCCGTCTGGATGTCAGTCTTACACCACAACAGCGTGGTGATCTAACGGTGGAATTGTACCGACTGGAAGTGGACGGGCTTACAGATGAAGCCCTGACCGATCACGTGGTAAACCTCAAACGGTTTGAGGGTATGGTACGGGCGCTGGGATCATAAGCCTCCATCCATGCACGATGCAAAAGCGGACTTCGATCCGTATCGTCACATTGAAACAATCGAAACTACCTTCAGATAAAGCACACTTTCGAACATGTCAGGGTTGAGCAACGTTTCTTAATGCGCAATCGTGCGACTGTATATTTTTTGGAGAATTGCATTGTCTACGAAGAAAGACGTAACCCTTTCCGTTCATCGTGCGATAATTTTTGATGAGTGCCGATGGAGTCTTGCCGAACTACTAGGTGCAATACGTGAAAGCGGAGATCGCAATCGTGTTGTAAAACGAGGTTTCTGGGATCGCACCGCAGCAAAATTTCCACAGTTCCCCAGCACCAATGAAGCTATTGCAGCACAGTTTGCCCTGTACGAAGAGGGGGCTGAGCGCAGTACTGTAAAACGAAGCCCCGCGTCGGGTGATTACTCGACTGCGGCAATCGCCGCACCAGATGCTGCGGAGTTTCTGAACCACGAAGTTGCCATTTTAGTCTCTGGCAACTTCTTAATCGCTTGCAATCTTGGGAAAAGGCACACGCTGTTGATTGAAGCACTAGGACAACTCGCTTCTGACAGCGGAATTTCATTTCCTCCTGGCTGCATGAGTTTAGCAACCATCCCGAACAAACTGACAGTTGAACGCATTCGTTCAATTGGTGTGAAGTCCATAAAGTTTGATGCTGCCAACCTACTGGGCAGCCTGGACGTCTCGTCTCAAGGGGTCATTGAAAGCGTCTTCGGTTCAGGTGCTGGTATCACAGAACTAAAGCGCAAAGATATGATTGCCGAGCTAAGTCTGCGACCGAAATATCTGGGCAAGAGCAGCAGCCTTGATGTGGTAGAAACACCCAAAGATGAATGGCTTAGCAAAACGGCTGTTAAAGTGTACAACGAGGAGCAGATCGACAGCTACACAATTGTGTTGGATGATGGCACAGAGTGGAAAGAGGGAGAGCTAAAACTCACAAGAAGCGTCAGTGTCAGTAAGGACGGATCAAGCTACCAGATGGCTGAAGCACTCCAGAAAATGCTCGAATACCTCCACGATCTCAGAGATGGTGGGCATCTGTCTTGAAACGGGGCACCTTAATCAATGTTGTTGCTTTTTCACTGATGTTAGTTGGCGCGGCATTTGCAGCCTGGTACGGGTTTCAGTCGCCGTCTTCGTATAAAGATGCGGCTGGATTCGCGGTGTCATCATTAAGCATAATTTTCGGATTGACCGCTGCAATATCATCACTACTGCACGTCAAGTTGCAGAGTCCGAGTTCGCTCTCAAACGATCCAGAGAATGCTAAAAAAATGGGTGAACATCTAAGTATTGATGACGATAGAACCCTGTTGCGTCAGGGCGCATTACACGTAACCGCGCTAGTATCGATCATGACAGGACTCGCTTACTTAGTCGCAATAAAAGAGGCACCCTGTGCGCTTTTCACCAGGATAGTCACTGCGGGTTTTGCATTTGGAACAACGATTTCGTTGCTCTCTACTTTGTTTTTACCAAGGTTGTTTGCTGCATTGATCAAAAGGAACACGTACACCCAAACAAAAAGAGACTTGGACTAAGGCAACCTATCTAGGTTAAATTTCTAAGCTGCCACGCACGACGCAACTCAAACTGCCGACCAGTCAACCTGCGGATAGTCCACCCTTACGATCTCCTCCTTGAGTTCCTCCACGCCAAATCCGTTTCCATAGATATCAAACGCATCGGTATTACTCCGCGTCCATCCACCCAATGCACGGCCTATCTCAGGGTCGACTCGTCCCTTACGCATCGCATCTCTGAAGTTATGCCTGAAGGAGTGAAACTTATGACGCGGACCATGAGTGCCGATGGCTTTAAGGTACCTATTCACCTTCTTGCTGAAGTTTGTGGAATAATAACCATCTGCACCACGAGTGATATCACCAAACAGTTTTGACCCAGTTGGGCGAGTTCCATGGTAATCAAGTAAACCAAAGTCGATCAGGCGTGGATGGATCGGTACAAAGCGGATCGAACTCCCTGTCTTGACTGACTTATCATCTTCACCAGTGGCGCTAATGTGGGTTACATCAAAGCCCCAGACATTCTCCTCTAACTTGATGTCAGCGGCGTCCAGTTGGCAAATCTCGTTTGAACGCATACCATTCCACAGGGCTATCAACGGCACCCAGAACAAGCTGCTATCGCGGTCCTGATCAACATACACACGGCTTGTGAAGATGGTGCTTAGCTGATCATTGCTGAACGCTTCTCTCTTATCTTCCTTGCGCACAGGATCAGCAACTTTGATCTCACCATAGGCCGTCGGCATTCGATTCATCATGCCTTTACGATGGCACCAAGCAAGGAACGTCATCAGCCAACGTAGATAGTTGTTCACCCCTGTGGGTGACAGCTTTGCCATCCTTTTGCGTTCAGCAACGTCTGCCAGTTCGTGGAGGGTAAGACGCTCAGCACCAGGAAGCTTCTTGAAGTTCGGCGGAAGCCTCATGATCAGATCACGCACTTCTTCTATCGTTCCTTCACTGATGTCGTTGACAGGTGTAGTGTCTCCAATAATCTGGAACACGACATCAAGATAACCCCTGATGGAGTCCTTAGTCTTCTTCGTTCGATGTTTGTTAGGATTTGCCAGGAACTTCTCCATCAGTGTGGTTAAGCTGGGAGTTGGTTCAGGTGGTGTAGCGAGAAGTTCGCCGAGGCTTACAATAGGATGAGGACGGCCAGTTTGCAGGTCAATGATCTGGGGATTCGGGTTTTCGTGAACTGGATACCCCTCTAGCAGCGCCAACTCTGCCCGCTTTGCCTCTGCAAACGCATGACCACATATTTCTAAGACCTGTTGGAAAGCCTTAGATGTCCTAGGGCAGGTCACGCCATTTTCTTCCATCAAACGATGCGCACGAATACGCAGAGCAGGATTATTATAACCCTCAACCCTTAGTGAGGCCACTATCGCCTTGTTGCGACTCGCGACCTTATCCACGAAGTCGTCCCAACTTAAGCCGCTGCTCTGTTGCTCTACGATCAAGGCATCGGGATCGATGCGGTTAAGAGAATACTCTTGACGTATCAAGGCCGTAACCTGCTCATCCGTTAGCTCAGTGATCGTTTCGTGAATATTCTCTAGGCGACGGTATACTGCGTTTATCTCACGTCTCTTCTCTTGGGTCTTGGCCGTGGCACGTTGAAGGGCTTCAGATTTTTCTGAAGTATTCAAAGAAACCCAATATTCCTTACGCTTTAGCCTCTTTTGCATCGACTTTGGCACCTGCACACGCACGTACCAACGGCTACCTCGTAGAAAGATTTTGGGAACAGATACACGTGGATTCATGTATCAACTGTAGCAGTCTATTGTAGCAGAGCAAGTTGCAAAAAACCCTATTTTACAGTATCACTATGAAAAATAAGGGTAATTTGTGTTGATGGCGGAGACGAAGGGATTCGAACCCTCGAGACGGTTTCCCGCCTACTCCCTTAGCAGGGGAGCGCCTTCGACCACTCGGCCACGTCTCCGCTGACCCGTATATGTGCCGCAACACGGAGAGACAAGGCGTTTTTCCAATTTTCTTACAGCCTCCGGAAAGATAAGGATTTCCGGCCTGTTTAATGGGGATTTTGGGTGCGCATATGTCTCCGGGCGCCTACAGCTGCGCAGGGGGTTTCCTGCAGGCGTCTTACGGCATCCGGCTCATATTGAACCGCATGAACGGCGCCACGCTTTGTGACTCGCTGAACACATTGACCGGCACCAGAATCGGCTCCTGCTGCAGTGCCGCGCGGATGCACGTGTCAGCAGCACTTGATCCGGCGGGCAGCCCCCAAGGTAAAGCAGTCACGCGATGCAGTCACCGCATTCGGGACAGGGCAGCGCCGTTCTGGAGCGTTGTGATCTTCGGCGGGCCACTGCACTGGCGCGTGTTGACCCAGCCATGCTGGGCGCCATCGTGTTTGCGGTTCGCAGCACAGCCGGAGCCAAGCGGTACATGCGATGGCCGTCAGACCGCCATGCGGTGCTACGGCAACAGCGCCAGCCGCTTGAGAAACAGCGACTTCACGGCATCCGCCTCCACGGTCATGCAGACCTGAACTGCGTCGCGAGTGCTGTCCGCTGCGGCCTGTGTCGCGCCGGAAGTCTCACCTTCGCAGGACACCTGCAACGCCACCTCACGCATCCCGAACAGCTCCGGGTTGGTACAGGCGATCACCGCTGCCGGATCATGCAGCGAACAGCCGTTGAGGCCTGCAACTTCCAGATAGAACTTGATATAGAAATGCGACATTTCCTGCAGCATGCCGCCCAATTGCGGTGACTTGGCCGCAATCGCCTCAAAATCCTCGGGCAGGCAAAGAATGCGATGGGTGACGTCCAGCCCGACAAAGACCACCTTGCTGCCACCCTGGCAGACCACATCAGCTGCGTGCGGGTCATGATAGATGTTGGCCTCGGCGTGCGGCGTGATATTGCCGCCTTCCTCCAAAGAGCCGCCCATGATCACGATGGACTTCACGTTCCTGATGAATTCTGCATCCCGCTGCATCGCCAGTGCGATATTGGTCAGCGGGCCGATCGGGCAGACCACCAGCTCCCCTTTGTATGCGCGCGCCATGCGGCAGAGAAAATCCGCAGCGTCTTCCTCCAGCGGCTTACCCTTGGGTTCCGCCGCCGGAATGCCGCCAAAGCCCTCTTCTCCGTGCACCTGGGCTGAAGGCTTGAACGGCGGCAGCACCAGTGGTGCGGTTGCGCCTGCAGCCACAGGAACCTCCAGCTCCGCCGCCTCCAGCAACCGCAGCGCATTGCGGGTGGCTGTCGCGGTGGTCACATTGCCAAAGATCGTGGTCAAACCCAGCAAATCGATGTCCGGAGCCGCCGCAGCATAAAAGATCGCCATCGCATCATCGATGCCCGGATCCGTGTCGATAATCAGTTTTACCATCTGCCTGCCTCTTTTGCCCTTTGACCTGTGCTTACTTGAACTTGTCGAGCAGTTTTTCCATTGCCGAACGCGTATCCGACGCAGGCTCTTTTTCGGCCTTGCCTGCCTTGGCCTCTGCCTTGGGCTTGGTGGTAGAGCTGCGCGGCGGTGCCACCCGCAGGGCCACCGCATTCATGAACTTGCCGCCGTCGCCGCGCGCCAGCTCCGTTGCTCCGTCCGAGATGCCGCGCATCAGATCGTCCAGCCAGTCTTCGTCCGCCTTGGGGAAGTCGCGCAGCACGTAGCCCGCCACCGCATCCTTGTGGCCCGGATGGCCGATCCCCAGCCGCACCCGGCCGTAGTCCGCGCCTATATGCGAGTGGATTGACCGCAGGCCATTGTGGCCCGCATGACCACCGCCCTGTTTCATCCGCGCCTTGCCCGGCGCCAGATCCAGTTCGTCATGCAGCACCACCACATCCGCAGGCGTCAGCTTGTAAAACCGCATCGCCTCGCCCACCGACTGGCCCGAAAGATTCATGAAGGCCTGCGGCTTCAAGAGCAGCACCTTTTCGCTGCCCAGCTTGCCTTCGCTCAGCAGCGCCTGGAACTTGGACTTCCACGGGGAAAACCCGTGATCCTCAGCGATCCGGTCCAGCGCCATAAAGCCGATGTTATGGCGGTTGCGCTCATATTTCGGGCCGGGATTGCCAAGGCCGACAAAGAGTTTCATGGGATCTGCCCGCGTGTGTTTCTACAGACCCCGAGTGATGCCCCATTTGGCCGCCGGAATCCAGAGGCCGACAGGATCAGGCATAGGCCCGGTCCGCAGCAAAAGGCGCGAGATCGATATTGGGCTGGCGACCCTCTGCCAGATCAGTGATCAGCCGCCCGGTTATGCCGCCTAGGGTCAGCCCGACATGCTGATGCCCAAAGGCATAAAGCACCCGTTCTGACTGCGGACTGCGGCCGATCACCGGCAGTGAGTCCGGCATCGTGGGACGGCGGCCTAGCCATTCGCTGTCCGGCTCCGGCAGCGGCCCCAGCATCTGGTTCCCCATGCGGGCGATATAGGCCAGACGCTCGCGGTTTACTGGCGCGTCCAGGGCGGCAATCTCCACCGTGCCGCTCAACCGCAATCCCTTGGCATGAGGCACCGCATAAAATCCGGCCTCCCCCCACCCCACCGGCCGCGTCACCCGGTGTGCCTCGGTTTCAAACATCAGGTGGTAGCCGCGCTCGGTGCCAAGCGGCAGCGCTTCGGTGCCTGCCCCCTTGATCTGATTTGAAAACGCGCCGCTGGCAATCACCGCGCGGCCCGCAATGAGCACTTGCCCGCCTGCGTGCAGCTCCACGCCGGTTCCGCCCGCACGCACGGCCTCTGCCTTGGCGCACAGGGTTGCGCCGCCCAGCTCTGTGAAAGCTTTGTGCATCCGCGTGATGAACGCCAGCGGGTCGCGCAGGTGCCGGGCGGCGTGAAAATGCACCGCGCGTTTGACCGGAATGCGCAGGCCCGGCTCCATTTCACAGGCTTCCTCAGGCGTCACTTCGCGCCAGGGCACGCCCAGGCTGCGGCGGCGCTCGAGCCCGGCACTGGCCGCCCGCGCAGCTTTCTCAGTTGACCAGACTGTCAGCTGGCCACGCTCCACCACCAGATCCTGTGCGCCTGCCGCCTCAATCAGCGGATTGTACCCCGCGTCGGCATGGGCCAGTAGATCCGCCAGATGGCCCGAAATCCGCTGCGATGGCCCGGCCCGGCAGTTTGCCAGGAACGACAGCATCCATCGCGGATTGCGCAGCGCGTGGGCATAAGAGAGCGACAGAGGACTGTTCTTGGAGAACATCAGACTGGGCAGCGAGGTCAACACCGAAGGGGTGTTCACCGGCTGGCAGGCATAGGTCGCCAGAGTGCAGGCATTGCCATAGCTGGCGCCCGACCCCGGATCTTCCGGATCAATCAGCAGCACCCTGTGTCCGCGCATCTGCGCCCACAAGGCACAGCTCATACCCACGGCGCCCGCCCCTGCAACGGCAATGTCGTAATCCGCCATAGCTGTTTCCTCCGGCTCTGAGGAAAATGGGACAGCCAGCCAACGAAAAGTCAAACAAAAACGGGGCCCCGAAGGACCCCGTTTACATCCAAGCCCAAAGGGCGGTGGATTTATGCTTCAGCGGCTTCCGCTTCGCTTTCTTCGCCTTCGTCATCATCCGATGCGGTCAGGCCGCCCGGGGATGCGATGTTGGCAATCACGAAGTCGCGGTCGATGGTCGGCTTGGCGCCGGCCGGCAACTCGATCGACGAGATGGTGACAACGTCGCCGATTTTCAGGTTTGCCATGTCGACAACCAGTTTCTCGGGGATGTCACCAGCGGTCACAACCAGCTCAACCTCGGGGCGGGTCACGTTCAGCATGCCGCCCTTTTTGATGCCGGGTGCGATGTCCTCGTTGATGAATTCAACCGGAATGAACAGGTTGACTTTCGAGGTGCGGCGCAGACGCATCAGGTCGAGGTGGGTCGGCAGGTCCTTCACCACATCGCGCTGAACATCGCGGCAGATCACGCGCACGTCTTCATGGCCTTCCACTTTCAGGTTCCACAGGGTGGACTTGAACTGGCCGGCTTTCAGCTTTTTCAGCAGCACGTTGAACGGGATCTGGATCGCAACTGGATCGACGTCGCCGCCGTATACAACACCCGGAACCATGCCTGCGCGGCGCGCAGCGCGAGCGGCGCCCTTGCCCGTCCCCGCACGTACTTCGGCGACGAGATCAGGAATCTCTTTTGCCATGTCTATTCTCCAATATATCTAGGGCGGGGTGCCTCCAAGGCTGTCACCCCGCGTGAAGCCGTGCCTATAGACCGGTTGATGCCGTTTTGGAAGGGGCAATGCGACCTGCGCTGCCTGCCAGAGGCTCTATTCCTGCCAGCGCCCGCCGAAATCCTCAGGGATCAGCAAATTATGGCGACCCAGCCCTTCTACAGACCGCTCTCCGCACAGCGCCATGGTGGTGTCCAACTCCTTGCGAATCACCTCCAGCGCCGCGGTCACGCCCTGCTGGCCCATCGCGCCGAGCCCGTAAACAAAGGCCCGCCCGATCATGGTGCCTTTGGCACCCAGCGCCAGCGCCTTCAGCACGTCCTGGCCGGACCGGATGCCGCTGTCCAGATGCACCTCCACATCGCTGCCCACGGCCTCCATGATTTCCGGCAGCATCCGGATCGAGCTCAGCGCCCCATCCAGCTGCCGTCCGCCGTGGTTCGACACCACGATGGCATCGGCGCCCAGTTTGGCGGCCATCTTGGCATCCTCAGCGTCCAGAATGCCCTTCAGGATCACCTTGCCGCCCCACATCTCCATCAGCTTTTCGACCTTGCCCCAGTCCAGGGCCGGATCGAACTGCTCTGCGGTCCAGGCGCCCAGCTGCGAAGTGTCGGAGACCCCATGCACATGCCCCACGATATTGCCGAAGTTGCGCCGCTTGGCGCCCAGCATCTGCAGGCCCCAGGTCCATTTCGTCATCAGGTTGGCAATGGTGGCAGGCGTCAGCTTGGGCGGCGCGGACAGCCCGTTTTTCAAATCCTTGTGCCGCTGGCCCAGGATCTGCAAATCCAGCGTGATCACCAGCGCCGAGCATTTCGCATCCTTGGCGCGCTGGATCAGGCG
Organism: Leisingera sp. S232; assembly: GCF_049800895.1. Classification (NCBI taxonomy): domain Bacteria; kingdom Pseudomonadati; phylum Pseudomonadota; class Alphaproteobacteria; order Rhodobacterales; family Roseobacteraceae; genus Leisingera; species Leisingera sp. S232. The sequence continues at coordinate 42,937 of NZ_JBNAFX010000015.1, forward strand.
CCGGATGTAATCCTCATCCTTCATCGTATAAAGCTGGAACCAGAAGGGTTTGTCGGTCATTTCCGCCACCTCCTCGATCGAGTTGATGGACATTGTCGAAAGCGTGAACGGCACGCCGAACGCTTCTGCAGCGCGGGCTGCCTTGATTTCACCATCAGCGTGCTGCATGCCCGTCAGCCCCACAGGCGCCAGCGCCACCGGCATCGCCACATCCTGGCCAATCATTTGGCTGGCGGTGGTGCGTCCTGTCATGTCCACCGCCACCCGCTGCCGCAGCCGGATCTGTTCAAAGTCCGACGTGTTTTCGCGGAAGGTCTGTTCAGTCCAGCTGCCGCTTTCCGCATAGTCATAGAACATCCGCGGCACACGGCGTTCATAGATGCGCTTCAGGTCGTTGATATTGGTGATCACCGGCACTGGCTTCTCTTTCGATCATTTTTGGTAAAGTTTATTTACCAATTGATGCAAGCAAAAGCAACGCCCACCATTCGCCGCCCCAAAACAAGAAAACCGCACCCTAAGGCGCGGTTTCTTCCGAACTTGAATGTCGAAGAGCCTCAGCCCTTATGGGCGCCGTCCGCCAGTGATTTCACAAACGCCAGCACCTCTGCCGGGGATTTACCTGCGCCGATCTGGCTGACGATGGCACTGCCCACGACCGCACCATCCGAAATCGAGGCGATGTTCTGCGCCTTTTCCGGCGTGTTGATGCCAAACCCTACGATGATCGGCAGATCAGTCGCAGCCTTGATGCGGGCCACCTCAGGGCCCACATTGCCGGCCTCGGCCTCAGCCGCACCAGTGATGCCTGTGATTGACACGTAATAGACAAAGCCCGAGGTATTCTGCAGCACCTTGGGCAGGCGTGCGTCATCGGTTGTCGGGGTGGCCAGACGGATGAAGTTCAGCCCAGCCTTCTGCGCCGGGATGCACAGTTCATCGTCTTCCTCAGGTGGCAGATCCACCACAATCAGCCCGTCAATGCCCGCCGCCTTGGCGTCCGCCAGGAAAGTGTCCACGCCACGGTTATAGATCGGATTATAATACCCCATCAGCACGATCGGGGTGGTGTCATCACCCTTGCGGAAATCAGCAGCCAGCTGCAGCGTCTTCTCCAGGGTCATGCCGCCGTCAAGCGCCCGCTGGCCCGCCAGCTGAATGGTCGGCCCGTCAGCCATGGGATCGGTGAACGGCAAGCCCAGTTCGATGATGTCAACGCCCGCGCCCGGCAGCCCCTTTACCACCTCCAACGAGGTGTCATAGTCCGGATCGCCTGCCATCACATAGGTGACAAAGGCTTTCTTGCCGGCGGCGTTCAGTTCGGCGAATTTGGCATCGATACGGGTCATGGGCGGGCCTTTTGCAATCTGTCCGCCCCGGTGTGCCGAATGTTGCGCGGGAAATCAATCCCGGGCCGCATGGCAGCCCGGCAGACAGACGCGACAGGCCGGGTTCAGCGGCCCAGCGGGATATGCCAGCGCAGGGTCAGCGAGTTTACGCCCGGATTCTCATCCGCGGTCGAGGCATTCGACTTGTGGCTAAAAGCCAGCGACACGGCCTTGCCGTTGTCAAAGCGCTTTCCCACGGCAAACAGGCTGCGGATCTCGAAAGCAGATCCCAGATCATTGCCTGCGCTGCTCTCGGAGTAGGCGCCCGGCATCACGCTGGTCTCAATGAACCAGTCGTTGTTCAGGTCCACAACACTGCTGATGCCGACGCCTGCAAAAACATCCCCGGTTTCCTGCGCTTCAAGCGTCGCCCCGAACCGGGCCGACAGGCGGCCCTTCTCAAAAAACGGGTTATGCAGGTATTCGATGGCGAACTGCGCACCATCTTCGGCAATTTCGCGGTGATAATCGGAGTAACCCAGACCCAACGTCACTTCCTGGGCCGTTGCCGGCAGGGTCACAGCGGCTGACAGGGCTGCCGCAAGAATTGCTGTCTTCTTCATTTGCCCCTCACAAAGAATCTTCTGGCTCAATCGAACATGCTTTGAATGCTTATCGATTTCTAAGCCTCTGGATGCAACTCACAGAGACATGTGCATCCGGGCACCAATGCCGTTTGTGGCCCTGTTGCACCCACTGGCGCCTTGCACGGGGGCTCAATGCTGCCTAGAAGCAGCTCCCAAGTGGTATCAGGAGGCCGGAATGGGCTTTAAAATGGGAATCGTCGGCCTGCCGAATGTTGGCAAATCGACGCTGTTCAACGCGCTGACCAAAACCGCCTCGGCGCAGGCGGCCAACTTTCCGTTCTGCACCATCGAACCCAACGTGGGTGAAGTGGGCGTGCCGGACGCGCGACTGGACAAGCTGGCGGCGATCGCACAGTCCAAGCAGATCATCCCGACCCGGATGACATTTGTCGATATCGCCGGCTTGGTAAAAGGCGCCTCCCAGGGCGAAGGCCTGGGCAACCAGTTTCTGGCCAACATCCGTGAAACGGATGCCATCGCCCATGTGCTGCGCTGTTTCGAAGACGGCGATGTGACCCATGTGGACGGCCGCGTCGATCCGGTGACCGATGCCGAAGTGATCGAAACCGAGCTGATGTTGGCCGATCTGGAAAGCATCGAAAAGCGCCGTGCCAACCTGGTCCGCAAGCTGAAGGGCAACGACAAGGAAGCCCAGCAGCAGGACCGCCTGCTGGCCGCCGCACAGGCAATGCTGGAAGACGGCAAGCCCGCCCGCCTGGTCGAGGTCGACGCCGAGGACGCCAAGGCCTGGAAGATGCTGCAGCTCTTGACCACCAAGCCGGTCCTCTACGTCTGCAACGTGGGCGAGTCGGAATCAGTTGAGGGCAACGCGCACTCTGCCAAGGTTGCGGAAATGGCCGCGGCACAGGGCAACAGCCATGTGATCATCTCAGCCCAGATCGAAGAAGAGATCAGCCAGCTGGACAGCGATGAAGCCCAGATGTTCCTCGAGGAGATGGGCCTGGCCGAGGCCGGCCTCGACCGTCTGATCCGCGCCGGCTACGAGCTGCTGCACCTGGAAACCTATTTCACCGTTGGCCCCAAGGAAGCACGCGCCTGGACCATCCGCGCAGGCACTGCAGCGCCGCAGGCCGCAGGCGTGATTCATGGTGATTTCGAGAAAGGCTTCATCCGGGCCGAAACCATTGCTTATGACGACTTTATCGCCTGTGATGGCGAACAGGGCGCCAAGGAAGCCGGCAAGATGCGGGCCGAGGGCAAGAGCTACGTCGTCAAGGACGGCGATGTGCTGCACTTCCTGTTCAACACCTGACACGCGGGTTTTCGCCCCTGTCAGAGTGGAAATTCCTGCCGCCCGTCAGCTATGCTGGCGGGCGGTTTGCCTTTTGCGGGCGCATAGGTCAATGCTGCACCGGATAATCCGGGAGGCTGGAAACCCCGGGACGGGCGGCGCAATCGCTCTACAGTTACAGAAGCACGCAGCAAGGGCAGGCCCTCAATGGAAAAAGACAAAAGCATCAATGTTCTTGGCGGCCCATTGGCGCCCTGCTCCACCGAACCGGTAACAGGGTTCTTCCGCGACGGGCATTGCAACACCTGCGCCGATGATCATGGCAGCCGTACAGTCTGCGTGGTGACCACAGCAGAGTTTCTCGCCTTCTCCAAATACGTCGGCAACGACCTGTCAACGCCGCGGCCCGAGTTCGATTTCACAGGCCTGCAGCCCGGTGACCGCTGGTGCCTCTGCGCTGCGCGGTTCCTGCAGGCCGCGGACGAGGGCTGCGCGCCCAAGGTCCATCTGGAAGCCACACATGCCCGGGCGCTTGAAATTGTGCCACTGAACGTGCTGCAAAGCTACGCGGCCGACCCGGCCTGAGCCGTCCCTTTCCGGCTGCAAAACACCGGGCTGCTTCCGTCACACAGGCACACAGCTGCTACCGCTGCTCTGCATGGCCTGGCGCGGCCATCGCCTTGCCATCACCCGGCCAAAAGATCCGGATCACCCGCGCCCCCTGCCTGCCAGGTGTTTTGTGCCATCAGCGCACCGCTGGGCACGTCATAAACTGCGCCCAGCACCAGATCCCCCTTGCGGGCCGTTACCAAAAGATCCGCTCCCTCCTCGATAAAGCAGATGCGGCCATAGCCAAGGCGGGACAGTTTGACTTCCAACGCACTGCGCAGCTGTTGCGGGCATTGCGGCCCTCGGCCAGGCGTCAGTTTCAGGCAAGGCATTTGCGGGGTCATGGGCATCCTTCCAGCGTCTATACTGCCGCACATATGGAGCCACGCAAAGCGTTCACAAGCCATTGAACTTTGGTTTATCTGCTTCTGCCCAGGGGCTGAACGCCGGTAGACCGCAGGTTTATCCGGCAGCATTACCGGCAGCCCGGGGCTGCCAAAAGCCTGTCCCCCCGCGCTCCACTCCGCAACAGAAAACGGCACCTCTTTCAGAGGTGCCGCTTAAAAATAGCCCGTAACTGTCCTACAGAAACCCGTCACTCCTCGAAGCTGCGGCCCTCTTCGGTGTCGGACATGTCAAAGCCCAGGTGCTTGGCCACCGTGAACACGTCCTTGTCGCCGCGGCCACACATGTTCATGACAATGATATGGTCCTTGGGCAGCTTCGGCGCGATCTTGGTCACATGGGCCAGCGCGTGGCTGGGCTCCAGCGCCGGAATGATACCTTCGGTGCGGCAGCTGAGCTGGAAGGCTTCCAGCGCCTCTTTGTCCGTGATCGAGACATATTGCGCGCGCCCCGATTCATGCAGCCAGGAGTGCTCGGGGCCGATGCCCGGATAGTCCAGCCCCGCCGAGATCGAATATCCGTCCATGATCTGGCCATCCGCATCCTGCAGAAGATAGGTGCGGTTGCCATGCAGGACACCAGGACGGCCGCCAGTCAGCGAGGCACAATGCTCGATCCGGTCGTCCACCCCTTTGCCACCGGCTTCGACTCCGATGATATTGACCGAAGAGTCATCCAGGAACGGGTAAAACAGGCCGATGGCATTGGAACCGCCACCGATCGCCGCGATCACTGTGTCCGGCAGGCGGCCTTCGCCTTCCTGCTCAGCCAGCTGCCAGCGGACTTCCTTGCCGATGATCGACTGGAAATCACGCACCATCGCCGGATAGGGGTGCGGGCCGGCCGCGGTTCCAATGCAATAGAACGTATCGTTCACATTGGTCACCCAGTCGCGCAGCGCATCATTCATCGCATCCTTCAGGGTGCCGCGGCCCGACTGGACCGGAACCACTTCAGCGCCCAAAAGCCGCATGCGAAAGACGTTCGGCGCCTGACGCTGCACGTCATGGGCGCCCATGTAGACAATGCACTTGAGGCCGAACTTGGCACAGACGGTCGCGGTGGCCACGCCGTGCTGTCCTGCGCCGGTTTCGGCAATGATGCGGGTCTTGCCCATGCGCCGCGCCAACAGGATCTGACCCAGCACATTGTTCACCTTATGCGCGCCGGTGTGGTTCAGCTCGTCGCGCTTCATATAGATCTTGGCGCCGCCCAGTTCTGCAGTCAGGCGCTCCGCGTGATACAGCGGACTGGGCCGGCCGACATAATGTTTCCACAGGTCGTCCATCGCGGCCCAGAAGGAAGGATCATCCTTGGCTTTGTTGTATTCTTCTTCAAGGCTCAGGATCAGCGGCATCAAGGTTTCAGAGACGAAACGCCCGCCGAAGATGCCAAAGCGGCCCTGTTCATCCGGACCGTTCATGAAGCTGTTGAAAAGATCGTCGGCCATGGTTCTTTCCTCACTTTCGCAGCGCCCGCCATGACTATAGCGCGGCGGTGCCTTGGTAAAGGGGCTTGGTCAAGGGAAATAGCCCAACCGGTGACGCCCGGCCAAGGCCCCTGCCCTGCCGATGCCTGCCAGTTCCGAAGCGCCATACCGCCTGTCTACAAAGACTGGAAGATATAGAATGGCACTGCCACCAAGGAGGCGAAAGCGGGACGGGGTTTCCTGCTGCACACTGAACGTTATCTCTGATCGTTCCTGCAAAAGGGCCCTGTTCCAAGGTGCTTGAGGTGTCAGCCCCGGCAGATGACGCTGATCAGGAAACAATGTGGCAGGCGCCGCGTAAAACCTTGTGAGACCAGCACGCGTGGAGTGTGCAACATCTTGACGGCGTTCCATGGCGCGACTGATGCGCCGTGAGTATTTTTAGAAAGATGAAGACGCAGGCCCGGTCATTTCATCTTTCCTCAAATACTCAAATCCCGCCCCAGCCACAAAGGCAGAAGGCCGCGGCTCCACGAGCCCTCAGCCGCGGGCGGCCTGAGCAGCCTTGGTGAAGGCTTCGATCAGGCTTTTGTCTTTTTCACCCGGTGCACTTTCTACACCGGAAGAGACATCGACCTGCCGCGCCCCGGTCATGCGGACCGCCTCTGCCAGGTTGTCGGGTGTCAGCCCTCCGGCCAGCATCCAAGGTCTCTGCCAGTATTTGCGGCCCGCCAGCAGACGCCAGTCGAAGGCAAGCCCATTGCCGCCCGGCAGTTCCGCGTCCTTGGGCGGCTTGGCGTCGATCAGCAACTGGTCGGCCACCTGTTCATACAGCGCGATCTGCGGCATGTCGGCGGCATCCGCAATGCCCACAGCCTTCATGACGGGCAGGCCATAGCGGGTGCGGACCTCAGCCACACGTTCCGGGCTTTCCTTCCCGTGAAGCTGCAGCATGTCGAGCGGCACCGCTCCAGTGATGGCATCCAGCTCTGCATCGGTAGCATTGACCGTCAGAGCCACTTTGCACAGGCCGATGGGCGCCTCAACGGCCAATGCGGCGGCCTGTTCGGCGCTCACGTTGCGCGGTGACTTCGCGAAGAAGACAAACCCTGCATAGGCCGCCCCTGCCGCGGCAGCAGCAGCCACATCCTGCGGGGTTTTCAACCCGCAGATCTTGACCCGGATGTCTGACATGGCTGTTTCAGCCTGCGTCTTCCAGAAGTGCCAGAACTTCGTCCTTGCCTTCGTTCTTTTGTTTCTTGAGACGGGTCACTTCACGGTTCAGCCTGCGTGCTTCGCGTGTCTTCTGAGCTGCTTCGCTGCGGTGCTTGTGCTCGCGCAACCATTCCCACAGGAATCCGATCACCAGCCCGGCGCCAACCCCGCCCAACACCACCACAAACAATGGTAGCGAAATGCCATGGTTGAATCCGGCCAGTTCGGCAAAGGCGTCAGGCATCAGTTTCAGTTCAACAGAGGCTCTGTTGGCCAAGGCTACCGATACCAGCACAATGGCCAGAGCTGCAAGAACCGCGTAGCGAATGTAACGCATCAGGATTTCCCGTTCAGGCGGTCCCTCAAGAGTTTACCCGTCTTGAAGAACGGCACATGTTTTTCATCGACTTCGACCGTTTCGCCGGTGCGCGGGTTGCGACCGGTGCGCGCGTCCCGCTTCTTGACCGAAAAGGCACCGAAGCCACGCAGTTCGACCCGGTCGCCGCGGGACATGGCATCAGTTACTTCCTCGAACACCGTGTTCACGATCCTCTCCACATCCCGCTGATACAGGTGCGGGTTTTCGTCTGCAATCTTCTGAATCAACTCAGAGCGGATCATGTTCTTTTTCCTCCCAGGATGCCGGTGTGTTTTGGCTATTATTCTGAGAGTATAGGGAAAACTCTGCCGTGTGGGAACAAAATGCCGCATCGGCATGAGGCAAACTGACCTGTGATTTTGCTCTTTTTTGTGTCTGCCATCATCAAAATCCGGAGCCTGCCAATCCTGCTGCGATGCAGCGTGTGCAGCCGAGGCGGGCTGAAAGCCATTGATTCGCAAAAACTCCTAGCCGAAATCGAAGTATTCCGCAGTGATCGAAAGCGCTGGCAGACCCCAAAAAATTTGATCAAGCCTGCGCTATGAACGACAACAGCGCCGCCCCTGTACTACCAAACACCATGTTTTCTCCAGAGCCCCCAGACGATCATCACCTCCATCAGCAGAAGTACCGACCTGCAAAAGCGTCCTGAGATCTGGAAGGGCTGAGGTAGAAATTGACACAGTAGTCTGGCTCCATCACTGCATTGCGGCCACAGCCTGCGCCTCCATAGGGTTGAAACAAAAGCTTCGCCAACAAAGGGCTTCTGCATGCATCGGATGAAAATAGCACAGCGCCCCAGCATATCAAATGTGCAGCACATGATGCTCTGTGGCGCACCGGGGCATGCATTGGGACATATGTCCACAAAAAAGCCCCGCAGTTGCTGCGGGGCTTTTCCGTTTTAAAACCGTGAGGCCGGGGAGATTAGTCGCCCGACTTCAGTGCGGCGCCCAGGATGTCGCCCAGCGATGCGCCGGAGTCCGAGGAGCCGTACTGTTCCACTGCTTCTTTCTCTTCCGCGATCTCACGCGCCTTGATGGACAGGCCCAGGCGGCGGGTTTTGGAATCGACGTTGGTGACGCGCACGTCGACCTTGTCGCCCACGCTGAAACGCTCGGGGCGCTGGTCGGCACGGTCACGGGACAGGTCGGAGCGGCGGATGAAGGATTTCATGCCTTCATATTCCACTTCGATGCCGCCGTCTTCGATGGCCGTCACGTTCACGGTCACGATCGAGCCGCGCTTCACGCCGCCAACCGCTTCTGCGAATTTGTCGCCACCCAGAGCTTTGATCGACAGCGAGATGCGCTCTTTGTCAACGTCCACTTCGGAAACAACGGCCGAAACCATGTCGCCCTTGCGGTAGTTCTGGATCGCATCTTCGCCGCGCTCGTCCCAAGACAGGTCGGAAAGGTGAACCATGCCGTCGATGTCGCCGTCGAGGCCAATGAACAGACCAAATTCGGTGATGTTCTTGACTTCGCCTTCGACTTCGGTGCCTTCCGGGTTGGCTTCGGAGAAGACTTCCCACGGGTTGCGCATGGTCTGCTTGAGGCCCAGGGACACGCGGCGCTTGGCACCGTCGATTTCCAGAACCATGACGTCGACTTCCTGAGAAGTGGAGACGATTTTGCCCGGGTGGACGTTCTTCTTTGTCCAGGACATCTCGGAAACGTGAACCAGACCTTCGACGCCCGGCTCCAGTTCAACAAATGCACCGTAATCAGTGATGTTGGTGACGCGACCCTTGTGCACGGAGGACAGCGGGTACTTGGCGCCAACCAGATCCCACGGATCTTCCTGCAGCTGCTTCATGCCGAGGGAGATGCGGTGAGTCTCTTTGTTGATCTTGATAACCTGAACCTTGACGGTTTCGCCGATGGTCAGGATCTCGGACGGGTGGTTCACACGGCGCCATGCCATGTCGGTGACGTGCAGCAGGCCGTCAACGCCGCCCAGGTCAACAAACGCACCGTATTCGGTGATGTTCTTGACGACACCGTCTACTGCCTGGCCTTCGGACAGGTTGCCGATGACTTCGGCGCGCTGCTCGGCGCGGGACTCTTCGAGGATCGCACGGCGCGACACCACGATGTTGCCACGACGGCGGTCCATCTTCAGGATCTGGAACGGCTGCTTCAGACCCATCAGCGGGCCTGCGTCGCGCACGGGGCGCACATCAACCTGTGAGCCGGGCAGGAAGGCAACAGCGCCGCCAAGGTCGACGGTGAAGCCGCCTTTGACGCGGCCGAAGATCGCGCCTTCGACGCGCTGATCGTCTGCGTAGGCTTTTTCCAGGCGGTCCCAGGCTTCTTCGCGGCGCGCCATCTCGCGGGAGATGACAGCTTCGCCACGGGCGTTTTCGGCGGCGCGCAGGAACACTTCCACTTCGTCGCCGACTGCGATTTCAGCCGCTTCGCCGGGGTTTGCGAATTCTTTCAGATCAACGCGGCCTTCCATTTTGTAGCCGACGTCGATGATGGCTTGACCGGCTTCGATTGCCAGTACTTTGCCTTTGACAACCGAACCTTCGTCCGGGGTGTCCATTTCGAAGCTTTCGTTCAGGAGGGCTTCGAAATCCTCCATTGATACGTTTTGAGCCATGAGGTCTCAGGTTTCCTTTACTAGTGTTTCTGGCCGGGCGGTTGTCTCCGCCGGTCTTGGTTAAGCCAGTCCAGAACGTGGCCCGGAGCATATCTGATCAAACAAACACAAAGGGCCGAGGTAGTCCCCAGCCCTGCTCAGATATGCCGCCCGGACGTTTGCCGCCCATGTTCTGACAGCGCGCGATATAGGCGGATTCCCGGATGCACGCAAGGGAAAAGCCCTGCCGGGCAAGGCGAAACGCAACTTGTCATGCAATCCTGAAGGGCATGTTCGGCTTACTGATCGCAGTGTTGCGCCGACAGTAGGACCACGCCGACAAACACATAATCAGCTCTCCCCTGCTCCCCGAGCAACGGAAGGTAGATCTCAGATGTGCAGTGATAGCCCGGCAATGCACCGACATACGGCAGCGAAACCAGCAGAGGCCGCGGGTTTTCTGCCATCTCGCAAAAGCACCCCCACATCATCGACCCCGGCCCGAAACCGGCATGTTCGGACAATCGGGTTCCGACATATTTGTTCCGCAGCGTGTCGCTGTTTCTGGTGCGGGCGTAAAGCGCCTTGAAGTCCGTGGCAGCGCCAGCTTTGCAACGTTCGATTTCGTAGATGGACAGAACGTCCAGGGCAGTTTGCGTGCTGGGCAGGCCGAACGCAGTCAGCTACGGAAAAATGCCGTCCTGCAAGGCGCTAAGCCAAGAGAAGTAGACACTTTTCTGCTCCGGCTGCAAATCTCCGGCGGCGAAATCCGATGTATACATTTACTCAAACTTTTCCCGGCAAAAACACTCCTGTCTGCAGCACTGAAAATGCCGCTGAAGCCGAGCCTTAAACGACTATCCTTTCATCAGTATAGGCCACAATCAGGAGATTAAAGACCTTTCCCGGAATGATCTGTCGGCTGACATAAGGCAGAGCAGTGCTGACGGATGGCCAAGTTCCGCCCGCTGTGCCTTTTGGAAAAGGCTTCAGGCAATGTCCGCCGCAACCCTCTCGCGGAGCAAATCAGAGCGGGCTTCGCCACCGGAGGAACGAGAGGCGCGAGCGGGGATGGTGGAGACATGAAAATGGAAGAGATCTGTCCCAAGAAGTAAAGTCTGCCTCGTGCTGGCCGCCAAAACAACGCGTTTTTCAACGCAATCTGCCCAAAGCACCGAATGCGGCACAACCTATGAACGTCTGCAATTCTGTTACTGAATAACTGCGTTTTCCCATTCCGCGATGAAGGTTCTCCGTTTCAAATCGTCCAGAAAGATCATCAACCCCGGATCCAGCGTGATAGTGGATTGTGCACCCAAATTTGTTTCCACACCCAATGCTGGTAGGGCAAAACGGTCAAGGTCCGGTCCACGCAGCGTGGTTGCTGACAAATACTTCACGAAATCTATTGCCTGCTGAAAACTTGCCGCCTCGCGTGCGACAAACACAGTGCGCATCATGGTCGTTGGAAAGTCCGAAGGCAGGATGACTTGGATGGTTTCCGGAATGTCCGTCCGCGCCGAAACATAACTTTCCAGAACATTGTACGAAACTGCCAGTTTCCCGCTCGCCAAATCATCGATCATGTCGCCGGAACAGCAGTAAAGCCGCGCTTGCAGGCTCCCCATCACTTCCATCAGCCGCCAATAGGTTTCAGAGGCGCGCGCGTCCTGTGTGGCGAACAGATAACCCAGCCCCGACTGGCGGATGTCATAGGTTCCGGCGCGGGCGCGAAACCTGTCAGGGTGGGCACGCAGGATCTCGATTAATTCCTGTCGTGAACGCGGGATAGCGAGACCGGAAAAGGCATCCCTGTTGATGACGATGGCGGCAGGTTCACGGGTAAAGCCGAACAGGCTCTCTCGCCATTGTGCCCATGATGGATGAGGCACATTTTCGACACGCTGCGCAAAGCCATCATTTACCAGCTTGAGCTGCAGATCCATCGCGCTCGAAATCACCAGATCAAATTGTTCCGGTGCGTTGCGAAACCTTTCGTACACTTCTTGGGAACTGGCCACGAAATAGGCAATACTGACATCCGGGTTCTTGGCCAGATATCCCTCAAGGATCGGCAGGAATACAGACGTATCCGTGTTGGATATCACGCGAAGCACTTGCCGCCCATCACCGGGATTGAACACTTGCTGGTCTTCCCAGTCAGCAGCACCTGCCAGTGTAGCGGACATCAGCAGAATCAAAGTGAAAACGTAACGCATGCGCCCTCTTCCTTGCGGTTTTCCAATACCAGCGCCCCGCCATGGGCCATGGCCACGTCCTGTGCGATGGCCAATCCAAGACCCGAACCAACAGTGCCCTGCGCGTTGCGGCCACGCGTAAACCGCATTGACAAGGTTTCGATTTCTTCCGGCACAAAACCTGGGCCTTGATCTTGCAGGATCAGGCGCGGTGATGGGGTCGCCCGCAGTTCAACCGCAATCTCGCTTTCGCTGGGCGAATATTTCAAAGCGTTGTCGATAAGGTTGCGCACCGCATTTTGCAAAAGGATGGGGTCACCCGATACGATGATGGGGCGGTCGCCACGTGTCGTGAATTCGACATCCTTCATTTCGGCAACCGGGTTCAGCCGGTCGATCACGTCATCCACCAACGCCGCGAAATCAACCTCGTGACGTTCAAGGTGATCGGTCCGGAAGGTGATCATAGCATGGTCAAGCAGCTGCCCTGCTGCGCGCGAGCTTTCATCGATGGCCCGGATCATTGCTTTGAGCGCGTTTCGGTTGTCCTCCTTGTCGACCCGGTGCAGCGTTGCTTCGGCATGGGACCGCACGGTGGCCAAAGGGGTGCGGACCCGATGAGCAGCCTCTGCTATAAACTCTTCTGACTGGTTTAAGGACTGGCCCAAACGGCCCATCAATGTGTTCAGCGACGACACCAGTGGCGCCATTTCGGATGGAACAGGTTTCGCGATCGGGCGCAAATCCTTGGGACCGCGTTGCGCCACCGAATTTGCCAATCGCCGCAGCGGACCGATGGTGGCTGACGTGGTCCAGAGTGCCAGCAGCAGCGACAGGCAGAAAAAACCGGCCCCGAAGATCAACGCATTGCGCGATATTCGGGCAAGCGTACCCGCAAAGTTTTCCTGCGTCTGGGCAACAGAAACGGTGATCCGCGTGCGCAGACCTGCGCCGACAAGCTGCCTTGAGACTACAGCCTGCCGCACGGTTTCATCAAGGTAAGAGTTGGTAAGAAACTTCGTGTCCGGGTCGTCCAGCAATGTCGGCAAGGGCAGATCATGATATCCAGAAAGCACCTTGTCATCCTGGTATATGACATAAAAAATCCGGTCGTCAGATGGTGTGCTCAGCATTGAAAACGAAGCATAGGGGAAATCCACCTCGACCTGGCCGTCACGGATCACCGCAGCATCCAGGATGGATCGTGCCGAAGCTCCAAGGACATTGTCCTGACTTTGCTGCGCTATCTGAGCGGAAAAGCTGCGCACCACCAGGAACAGAACCACCGTCAGGATCGCTGCGCCGCCAATCAAAGTGATCATCAAGCGTCCGCGCAACGATCCGGATGTGTTGGCCGTCTCAGCCATGATCAAGCCGATACCCAAAACCGCGCAGCGTTGTGATGCTCACATTCGATGGATCAAGGTGTTTGCGAAGCCGGGCGATATATACTTCGACTGCATTCTCGGACACGTCATCGTCATAGGAAAACAACCGGTCGACCAGTTTCTGCTTTGAAAACACCTGACCCGGTGCGTTGAACAGCAGCTCAAGCAGCCGGAATTCTCGATTGCGCAGCGTGACAGTCTTTCCGGCCACCTCGATATGTCCGGCCACCGGATCAAGCGCGACATTCCCGCGCCGGATCACCGATTGCGCGGTGCGCGCCTTGCGGCGCAGAACGGCACGGCATCGGGCCTGCAATTCGGCGTGATCGAAGGGCTTGGTGACATAGTCGTCTGCGCCCATATCCAACATGCTGATTCTGTCCGACACCTGTGACCGCGCAGTCAGAACGATCACCGGTGTGTCCTTTTCCCCGGCCCGGTGACGGGTCAGAAAATCGCGCCCATCTCCATCGGGTAGCATGATGTCCAGCAAGATCAAGTCATAGTCACCCGTGTCGGAAAACGCCACCGCGTCCGAAATATTCGGTGCGTGGTCAATAACATGGCCATCCAACTGCATACGATTCATCACCGCATGAGCCAGCTCTTGATTGTCTTCGATCAATAGAAACTTCATCGCCCTTTCCAGGACCCGGCGAACGTTTGCGGGCACATGACAGGTTTGTGTCAGGTTGGTGTGCTTGTCTTGCCTCAACTGTGCCGCCTTCGGGCCAGTTGTCAAATGGGAGAGAGTTATGACGACATTCAAATTCGGCCGCCGCGCATTGATCGCAGGCGCTGTTGCCGCAATGGGTTTTTCAACACCGGCACTCGCAGATGGGCAAAAAGTTCTCGACAGCCTGCACTTCCTGATCCCCGGCGGTGCCGGTGGTGGCTGGGACGGCACCGCGCGCGGCACTGGCGAGGCCCTGACCAAGTCCGGGATCGTTGGCACAGCATCCTATGAAAACATGTCGGGGGGCGGTGGCGGCAAAGCCATCGGCTACATGATCGAGAATGCGGACAGCCAGCATGGCACGCTGATGGTCAACTCGACTCCGATCGTGATCCGCTCGCTGACCGGGGTGTTCCCGCACAATTTCCGCGACCTGACGCTGGTGGCCGGTACCATCGGTGACTATGCGGCCATGGTTGTCGGCAAAGACAGCTCGATCAATTCCATGGCCGACCTGATGGCCGCCTATGACGCCGACCCGCGTGCCACGGCGATCGGTGGTGGCTCGGTTCCCGGGGGCATGGACCACCTTGTCGCCGCGATGGTGATGGAAGCGGCCGGCAAGGATGCTTTGGGCGTGAAATACATCCCCTATGACGCGGGCGGCAAGGCGATGGCGGCCCTGCTATCCGGTGAAATCGCGGCGCTCTCCACCGGCTTTTCCGAAGCGGTTGATCTGGCCAAGGCCGGTGAAGTGAAAATCATCGGCGTGACCTCAGCGGACCGTGTTGCCGCAGCGCCAGATGCCATGACAATGAAGGAACAGGGGATCGATACTACTTTCGTCAACTGGCGCGGTTTCTTTGGTGCTCCCGGTCTGCCCGCAGACAAGCTGGCCATGTACCAGGAGGCCCTGACCAAGATGTACGACACCCCCGAATGGGAAGAAGTCCGGGCACGCAACGGCTGGGTCAACATCCACAATTCAGGCGATGACTTCAGAACCTTCCTTGAAGAGCAGGAAAAGGTCATTGGCGATCTGATGAAGAAACTCGGCTTCCTCTGAAGCTGACTATGGCAGAGCGGACAACCGCTCTGCCGATCCAACAGAGGAAGAAAAAATGGCACTGGATCGCTGGATCGGACTGATACTTCTGGGCATCTGCCTGTCCTATGGCTATGCGGCATGGTTCACCATGGACAGCGGATTGGCGCCTTTCATGCGGCGCAACCCGATCTGGCCCAGCACCTTCCCCAAGCTCCTGTCGCTTCTCGGCATCCTTGTTTCCATGGTCATCGTGCTCGGCCTTGAAAAGAGCGCGTTCAAAGAACCGGATATCGACTACCGCCGTCTTGGCGATTACCACCTTGGGCAGGCACTGATGCTTCTGGGGCTGATGGTGATCTATGCGCTGTGCCTGCGCCCGTTGGGCTTTTTGCTCTCCACCGCGGGCTTTCTGGTCCTTGGCCCGGTCATTCTCGGCGAACGGAAATGGCTCATGATGGTGCCAGTTGCTCTGATCGCCACCGGTATCGTCTGGTACTTGGTGCAGCAGGTACTAGGCATCTACCTGCGCCCGCTGCCGTTTGGAATGGGAGGTTGACATGCTCGAAGGACTTTTAATCGGTCTGGAAACGGCCTTTTCCATTCAAAATCTTCTGATGGTCATAGGCGGCTGCCTGATCGGCACGTTTATCGGCATGTTGCCAGGCCTCGGGCCTATGTCGATCATCGCCATAATGATACCGGTTGCGATCTCGATGGGCGATCCTTCCGCCGCACTGATCCTGCTGGCCGGAGTATACTATGGCGCGATTTTCGGCGGCTCGACTTCATCGATCCTGCTCAACGCACCCGGGGTGGCTGGAACAGTGGCCAGCAGCTTTGATGGCTATCCGATGGCACGGCAGGGCAAGGCCGGCAAGGCCCTGACCATTGCCGCAATCGCCAGTTTCGCCGGCGGCACGATCGGCGCGCTTCTTTTGATGGTCTTCGCACCAGCCCTGTCTACCGTCGCATTGCTGTTCCATTCCGCCGAGTATTTCGCCCTGATGGTGGTTGGCCTGTCGGCGATTGCCGCATTTGCCGGGTCCGGCCAGGTCGCCAAGGCGCTGATGATGACGATCCTCGGCCTGATCCTTGCCACGGTCGGCGAAGGCGCCTTGTTTAACATGCCGCGTTTCACGATGGGCCTGATGGATCTGCAATCGGGCTTCGGCTTCATCACCCTTGCCATGGCGATGTTTGCCTTGCCCGAAGCTTTGTTCCTTGTTTTGAAACCGAAAACCACATCCGGCGAAAGCAGTGAAATCAAAAACCTGCGCATCACCAGCCAAGAGGCCCGGGCCATTGCACCAGTTGTTGGACGCCAGTCTCTGCAAGGCTTCTTCATCGGTGTCCTGCCCGGTGCCGGGGCCACGATTGCCAGTTTCCTGGGCTACGCCGTCGAACGCAATATCGCGCCCAAGGAGGAGCAGGAAGAATTCGGCAAAGGCTCGATCAAGGGGCTTGCCGCGCCGGAAACCGCCAACAACGCCGCCTGTACGGGATCGTTTGTGCCACTATTGACGCTTGGTATTCCTGGTTCCGGCACCACGGCCATTCTGTTGGGCGCTCTGATCGCACTTAATGTCACGCCAGGCCCACGCCTGATGATCGACGAGCCCCAGATTTTCTGGGCGGTCATTGCCTCGATGTTCATCGGCAATCTGGTGCTTCTGATCCTGAACCTGCCGCTGATCCCCTATATCGCCAAAGTGCTGACCATCCCTCGCAACTACCTGATACCGTTCATCCTGTTCTTCACCCTGATGGGGGCCTACATCGGCCAGAACAACGCGACAGAGCTGTTACTGCTGGTTGCTTTCGGCATCTGCGCCACTGCGCTTAAATTTGCCGACTATCCGCTGGCACCGCTACTGATCGGCTTCATTCTGGGAGGCATGCTAGAAGACAATTTCGCCCGTTCAATGCAGCTTTACGATGGGATCGCATTCATTTGGGAACGCCCAATGACACTTGGGCTTCTGGTCATTGCCGGTCTGCTGGTTGCCCTTCCCAGCTATCGCGCCCGCCGCTCTCGGGCCAAAGCACAAGGCGTCGCCGACGGTGATTGACACCGCTTTCAAAGCTGACATTCGGTGGCCATCGGCCAAAAGCACTTCGCTTATGGTTTTTGATGCGGGCCATGCTGCGAGATTTCGCCTTGTCGCAACCTTGGGCCGCGTTGGTAAACCCTGACCCAGAGAAGGCCGCAGTGGCTGTTGCACCGAAATTCCTCATAGACTGAGAGGCAAGCTCCGCCCTTCAACATGCCATCAAGCCCCTGCTTTAAAACATATTTTACACCAAGGGCAAAACCATGCACCTCTCCTCATCATTCAGAGGATTGTTGCCAGTTAAGACTTTGAATGGTTTGAGGATGCGACAGCGCCCGGTTGCGTCCGGCACAGGGCACGCGGCAAGGTGGATTCACGCTTGCAGCCGCCAGTCGTCGTTGCCGGGCTGCTCCGCTTCCTCCCAAGTCGGTTCCGCCGTGGCAGAATCTGTGCGGAAAGCCCCAAGAGCACTGGCCATAGCCTGCGCTTCCTTGGACAGCCCGTGGCTGGAAGAGGTGACTTCCTCAAACAAGCCGGCATTCCGGGTGGTGGCGTCGTCCAGGTTGGCCATCGCAGAGTTGATTTCCTGCAGGCTGCCGGATTGTTCAGAGGACGCTTCGGAAATCGTTTTCATCAGATCTGCAGCACTGACAACAGACCCTGAGATTTCGCTGATGGCTGCGCGGGTCTGTTCAACCAGATCGGCGCCCAGCTCAACGTTTTGACCCGCTTCATCCACAAGAGCGGCAATTTCAGTCGCCGCCTCTTTGGAACGGTGCGCAAGGGTGCGGACCTCCGAGGCAACAACTGCAAAACCTTTGCCGACGTTGCCGGCGCGGGCGGCTTCGACACCGGCGTTCAGTGCAAGCAGATTGGTCTGCTGGGCAATCGCCTCGATCATGCCGATGATGCGGGAAATTTTCTCTGAGCTTTCTTTGATCGCCTCCATGGCGCCATAGGTGCGCTTTACCACTTCGATACTGTCGGTCGCGTTGCGCCGGGCCGCTTCAACAGACGCGGAAGCCTCGCCCGAGGCCTGAGCAGTGCCGGTGATCAAAACCGACAGCTGATTCACTGCTGCAGCGGTGCCCGCCAGGGTCTGGGCAGTGCGTTCGGAACGCTCTGACAGATCGTTAGAAGCGGCGGAGATTTCAGCACTGACGCCGACGATGGACTGACCGTTGGCGCTGAGACTGCGGACCGAAGCTTCGAGTTGTTCCAGCGCCGCGTTGAAATCGTCGCGCAGCTTGGCATAGCCTTCCCCCATCTCTTCGTGGATGCGGATCGTCAGATCCCCCTGGGACAGCCGCTCCAGCCCCTTGCCAATAGCAGTCACGGCGACCGTCTGTTCTGCCAGGTGCGCATTGCGTTCTTCGTTGGCGGCGGCTTCAACCTCAGCCTTTTCCACCAGCCCGTCGCGAAACACAGCCAAGGCCGTAGCAATCCTGCGGATCTCGTCGCTGGAGCGCTCGTAGCCCTTTACCGGGCGCAAGTTGCCTGCCGCCAGCCGTTCCGTTGTGCCGCTGATGTCCGACAGCGGGCGCAGGATCAGGATACGGGCCAAGATCAGAGCCAGCACGAACACCCCGGCAGCGACCGCCGCCAGGATCTGCAACTGCCGTTGGGCATTTGCTACGTCAGCCGCCAGACCTCCGGCAATCGAGGCGATTTCCAGCTGGCTTTCGTTGCCCAGAGCGGTTGCGCCGCCCGCAAACTCAAGCACCGCCTCCACCGTTGCCATAGTGGCGTCCGCAGCGGCTGACGCGGCCTCTAAGGAGGCAATCTTCAGTACAGGCAGCCCCTGCTCTGAAACCGCCAGCGCAATCATCCCTTCCAGTTCAGACGCGAAAACCCCACCGTTGAACCCGGTGAAGCCCTGCAGCACGCGCGCGGCCTGCTGCAAAGGCTCTGCAGCTGCGGATGCCGCAGGAATACTGGCGGCACCGGCCACTTCCATCGCCGCAATCTGGAACGCGTTGATTGAGCCATTGATTTCAAGCAGTTTCCCAAGCACCCCGACCTGATTGTCCAGCAAGTCCTGAATTGCACTTCTGTTGTCTGCCCCTGCCTGGGCCGCAGCCTCAGCCAAAGCCGCCACTTTGCGGTCCATAGCCTTGGTCAGCGGACGCACGCTGGCATTGCGCGCTGTAATCACCTTTTTGCGCATCCCCCGCAGCTCGCTGCTGCTGGCCGTCAGGGTTTTCTCAAACATTTCTATACCGCTGCGCACCTTCTTGCCCCGGAAAGCATCCAGGCCCAGCTCCTCAAGCCTTGCCAGCACCGGGGCGATCCGCTCCAGCGAGTCCTGCGCCACTTTTCTGAGAGTCCGCTTGGTCGCTGCGTCGCGCACGTAGCTGAGCGACAGTGCCGCACCGGACAGGATGCTGATATCCGCCCGCGCCTCCATCAGCTCCTGGACCGCACCGAATTCATGTATCACAAGATTTTCCAGAACCGCATCAACCTGGTCAATGGTTTGCTCACCGCCGGCCTGCAGCCCGATGCGTGCCTCGGATGCCACTGTAACCAGCTTTTGCTGCAAGGCCTGGCTCAGGGTTTGCAGGCTGGCAATCTGCTGGTCGATGCCATGCTGGTTCCGAAACGCGCCCTGGCGAGCGGCGATCAGATTGTGCAGCATTGCCGATGCCGCAGCTGCGCCTTGGGCAAACTGATCGCGCTCAGCGCCGGACAGGCTGCCAACTGTGCTTTCAAGATTTGCGATGGCTTCAGCAGCCTCCTGTTCGGCCACTGCCAACTGATCGCCGGCTTGCGACTGCAGAACACCAATCATTGCGTTCTTGGTTTTGCTGGCTGCATTGACCAAGGCACTGCTGAGTTCCAGCTGCGGTACCTTCTCACCGGTCAGGATCTCCATCTGGCGGCCCGCCTGGGCAAACACCAGGGTAACCAGAACGCCGCCAACCGCGGCTGTGGCCCCCATTGCCATCAAGATCAGCGTTATTTTGGCGCCAATGCTGGAGAACAGCCGAAACCTGCCTTTGACCGGGAGGTCTTTCGTAGAACTCATACTATCACCCAAGCCTTTTGCCCGTATCTTGCGCTCCCGGGCCATTTCTGCGGCGCAGGCACACAGCGCAGCGGCCTGCTTCTGCTCTAAAGAAGGGGGCAAGACGTAAAGAAAGGGTGAGAATGGCGCAAATATTCCTGCGCATTTTAGTAATCCTATTGCGGAGACCGTGCCGCCGCCTAAGGCCGCGACGGCCGACCAGGACCGGCCGAAGCCCGCCTTACTCCGGCACTCCGGCCTGCCGCAGGGCGCTGGCCCACTCCTGACCAGCAGGGCTCATTGCAGCCGGATTGTCGCGCTGGAACTGCGACAGGCTGAATTCCGGTGCCGCTTCCAGCAGCTCTTGCACAGTGCTGCGGGCCTCTGCGTTCTGGCCCGACATCTGCTGGGCGATCGCCTTGGAGCGCAGCGGAACCGGGAAGGCGCCCTTGGCCTGCAGCGAGCGGTCCGAGAGTTCAATAGCGCGGCCAAAATTGCGCGCCGACAGGTTGGCCAGCGCCGAGAGCGCATCGAAATAGTAACACTGCGGCCCCAACGGCGTCAGCCGACGGGCAGCATCGGTCATCTGCACCGCTTCGTCAGCCATATCCTGATAGGCCAGCGTCGCCCCTTTGAGCAGCAGCGCCAGCGCCTCATTCGGGTTGTCGCGCAGCGCCAGGTCATAAGCATCCAGCGCCTGATCGAAGCGGAAGGTGAGATGGCTGCAGATCAGCCCTTTGAGCGTATGCGCCAGCGAAAATCCCGGAGCCGCATCGATTGCCGCATCCGCCAGCTGGCTGGCAAGGCGACAGTCCTCCACTCGGTTGCTGGACAAACCGCGTTCGACCCGCATCACATTCCAGAACCCCATCCAAGTCAGCGGCAGCGCATGGCCGGGCTCGCGCTCAAGCAAATGGGCGAGAATGCTGTTAGCCTGCTGGAACTTCTGCAGGCTCATTTCCTGCATCAGGGATATGGCCGCCATCAGTAAGGTGTGGCTTTCCAGCTCCCGCAGCGGCTTGAAATCCGCCAGCCGCACCGCTTCTCCTGCGGCGGTCTGGCCAATCTGCAGGGTTGCATCGCGCAGAACTGCGCTGCGGCCTTGCATTAGCTTGTCCATCGAACCTTCAAAGCGGCGCGACCAGATCACTTTTTCCCGCACCGCGTCATGCAAGTCGATCTCAGCATGAAAGCCACTGCCACTGCAGGTTACGGCGCCTGACACCAGGTAATCTGCCCCCGCCACCACAGAGACATCCGCAGGCCGCACAGTGCCGGGGTTGAATTGGCGGGAAGCCAAATAAGAGGTGACGGAGAACGCCCAGCTGCGGGACAGGCAGCGCGACAGCTCCTCTGAGACCAGCGACCCCAGCGGCGCGGTGGCCTCTCCTGGCGATCGGTGTGCAAAGGGCAGCACCGCAATGGAGGGCAGCAACCCGTCCAAAACTACCCGGCCCGGCGGTGCGCCGATCCGTGCTGCCGGGGCTGCTGGCCTTAGTGAGCACTCTGCCCTTGTCTCTTCCAGCCAAACGTTGAACACCGCCTCATGCGGCAGCTCAAACCCCTCCATGAACTCGGCATTGCCGGTACGGCTGTCCAGCGCAACCCGATCCAGGTCCAGAATGACCCGCTCCCGGTTGGCATAAAGGAGCCGGGCGGCCTCTGGCCCCAAATGCCGACGCAATGTTGACAAAGCAGTGCGCAGGCTGGCTTTGGCCTGTTCCGGCTGCGCCAGGCACCACAGCGTCTTTTCCAAAAAGGCCCGTGTCCGGATCCCGCCTTCGGCGGTGGTCAGCAAAGCCAAGAGAGCTTGATGCTTGGCGCCAAGCTGGAGACAGGCTCCATCCGCATGGAAGACACCAAAAGCACCAAACCGGCGAATATTCAAAAGGACGGTCATCCGCACCCCCACTTAACGCGTGATACATTCAATATTAAAGCACCGTCATGTTGAACATCTTTAGGTTGTTTTGCAATCATTGATTGCTAAACATACTATCTGCACACCCACAATCAGCAAAGACTGTGCGGGCAATCCTCATAATGTACTGTAAATTAATAATATTACCACACGCCCCTCTTAGGGAGATTGATTGTTTTCGACTGCTCCCTCCGCTCCTTTTCGACATGAACGCGTTGAATAAACACGCAAAGCGCGCATCAAAGGGGCGTTGTTGCAGAACTCCCTCTTGCGGCCTGACGCCCCCTTCCCCTCTGGACGTAGGCTCCAGTCTCATTGAATTTCAGAGCCAAACGGTAGCGGCGGCAGCCAGAGCAATGGGTTTTGCCGCCCCAACGGCGTGAGAGTTTCCCTGTTTGAAACCAGTGGGGTGGCAACAACGCATGAGCCGTTGCTCCCCTAAGACGTACAAAGACCAGAAACCGGACTTCATACAACAGGGCACCCAGGCAGCGCGCGTTCAGCGACGCGGCAATCCAAGTTTGTCTCACGCTTACGATACTTCGCCAGATCGAGCCATGGGAACGCCACCGGTCCGAGAAACCATGGCGAGGCAGGCTCGTCCAAAGCGTGTTGCAGTTGGCAGGCTTTGACTGAAACATACTGGACTTCAGAATTCTGTGTCGCCGCCAGAAAACGTTGCGCGTCGCCATCATCCCGCCGCGTCAGAATGCCCAACTTTGGAAGCCAACCACCACGGGAGCTAACGCGCGAAACGAAGCTGTGCGAGCCTGCAAATATCCTGGACGGGCACTCTGGTGCAGGTAAACCGGCTCTCACCGCCGAAGTGTGCAACAAGCCCCCTACCAGCGCAGTCACGGGTGCGGATGCCATGGCCCTCTGCGGATCACCGCTTGCCTGACAAATCCTTCAGTATCGGGCAATCCGGGCGGCTGTCGCCCGCGCAGCCCTTGACCAGTTCATCCAATGTGTCCCGCATTGCCTGCAGGTCGGCAATCTTGGCTTGGATCTTGGCCAGATGCTCCTGTGCCAATTGTTTTACATCAGCACTGGCGCGGCTTTCATCCTCATAAAGCGCCATCAGGGTGCGGCAATCCTCGATGGTGAACCCCAGCGCCCGGGCGCGGCCGAGAAAGGCCAGCTTGTGCAGGTCAGTCTCGGCAAAGCAGCGGTAGCCGTTGGCGCTGCGATGCGGCTTGATCAGGCCGATGTCCTCGTAATAGCGGATCGTCTTGGCAGGCAGGCCCGAGCGACTGGAAACATCCCCGATATTCATGCACGCACCTCCTGTTTGCCGCCTGTCTCGGGTACCGGTGCGGCCCGCTCTTCATCTATTGCAGGTTTCAGCCTGCGCAAACGCAGCGCGTTCGACAGTACAAAAACGCTCGACAGTGCCATTACGCCGGCCGCCAGCGCGGGCGACAGGAGCGGCCCGCCGAAAGGATAAAGCACGCCTGCCGCCACCGGCAGCAAAAGCACATTGTAGCCAAAAGCCCAGCCCAGGTTCTGGCGAATGTTGCGCATGGTGGCACGGCTGACAGTCAGCGCGTTGACCACACCGCGCAGATCGCCGGAGACCAGCACCACATCTGCTGCCTCAATGGCCACATCGGTGCCGGTGCCGATGGCGATGCCCGCATCCGCTGCGGCCAAGGCCGGCGCGTCGTTGATACCATCGCCGACATAAGCCAGCGCACCATGTTCCGTCTGCAACTCCTGAAGGGCTGTGACCTTGTCTGCAGGCAGGCATTCAGCCTTGACCGCATCAATGCCAAGGCGCGCGGCAATTGTCTGTGCTGTGGCTGCTGCATCGCCGGTGATCATCGCCACCTTCAATCCCTGATCATGGAACGCCTTGATCGCAGCCGGAGTGCCGGGCTTGACCGGATCTGCCACCGCCATCACCGCCGCCGCCGTACCGTCAATGGCAGCAAAAAGCGGGGTTTCACCGCGCTCAGCCAGCCTTTGCCCCTCTGTCTCCAGCGGACCAAGCGTGATGCCTTCGCGTGCCATCAGACGGGCCGCACCGGCCAGCACCGTGCGGCCCTCGACCTCTGCCCGCAGGCCATAGCCGGGAATGGCCTCAAAGGCCTCAGCCTTGGCCAGCCCCTTGCCTGCTGCAGCCGTGATGGCGCGGGCGACAGGGTGTTCGGACTGCGCCTCGGCGGCCCCCGTCAGGCGCAGCACCTCTTCACGGGTGAAGCCCTCAGCGCAGATCAGCTCGGTCAGCGCCGGGCGGCCTTCGGTCAGGGTGCCGGTCTTGTCGAGTGCCACCACGCGCACCTCCTGCAGACGCTGCAGCGCGTCGCCCTTGCGAAACAGCACCCCCATCTGCGCGGCACGGCCAATGCCAACCATGATCGAGGTCGGTGTTGCCAGCCCCATGGCGCAGGGGCAGGCAATGATCAGCACAGAGACCCCAGCCACCAGGGCCAAGGGCAGCGACGGCGCCGGGCCGAACACCGACCAGGCCAGCACTGTCAGCGCCGCAGCAGCCATCACCGCCGGCACGAACCACAGGGTGATACGGTCGACCAGCCCCTGCACCGGCAGCTTGGCGCCCTGCGCCTGTTCCACCATGCGGATGATCTGTGCCAGCACAGTATCGCGCCCCACACGGGTTGCGCGGAATTCCAGCGCGGCGTTACCGTTTATGGTGCCTGCCGTCACTTCATCGCCGTGGGATTTGGCAACCGGAACCGGTTCGCCAGAAATCATGCTTTCGTCAATGTAGGAACTGCCGGAACTGATCTCGCCATCCACTGCAATTCGTTCGCCTGGGCGGACCCGGATCAGATCGCCAACGCCAATCTCCTCGACCAGGGTTTCAATCGGATCACCGGCCAAGACCACCATGGCGGTTTTCGGCTGTAGTCCCACCAGCTTGCGGATCGCAGCACCGGTGCGGCCTTTGGCACGGGCCTCCAGGAAGCGCCCGGTGAGGATCAGCGCGACAATCACTGCGGCTGCCTCATAGTAGACATTGGCGGTGCCGGCAGGCAGCAGGCCGGGCGCAAATGTGGAGATCATGGAAAATCCAAAGGCCGCTGAGGTTCCCAAGGCCACCAGCGCATTCATGTCGGGGGCACCCCGGAACAATGCCGGGAACCCTTTGGTGTAAAACTGCCGCCCCGGCCCCGCCAGCACCGCAAAAGTCAGCACAAATTGCAGTAAATTACTGTTTTTTATACCGATGTTTTCCATCACCCAGTGATGCAACGCCGGGATTACATGGCCGCCCATCTCAATCAGGAACACCGGGAGGGTCAGCAGTGCGGCAATCAGAACCTGACGGCCCAGCGCGAAAACAGCCTCCGCATTGCGTCGACTGGCTTGCTCTGCTTCGTCCTCTGCCGGGCCGCTAAGGCGGGCGGGATAGCCTGCCTTCGTCACTGCGCGGGCCAGGTCCGCGGCGCGGACCATGCCTGTCAGGTAGCGGACCTGTGCAGTTTCATTGGCCAGGTTGACCTGTGCCCCAAGCACCCCCGGCACCGCCAGCAAAGCCCGCTCAGCCCGGCCGATGCAGGACGCGCAGGTCATTCCGCTGATCAGCAATGCAGCCTCCGATTCCGCTGCCGGATAGCCCGCGGCAGTCAGGGCGCGGGTCAAATCCGCCAGCGGCACCGTTGCCACTGCTTCCACCCGGGCCGTGGCATGGGCCAGATTTACCGACGCGCCCAGCACCCCTTCAACCCCCGTCAATGCGCGTTCGGCCCGACCAGCGCAGCCCGCACAGCTGAGACCGGTGATTTGTAAGGCGTAACGGGTTGTGTCTGGCATCGGGAAACCGCCGGAATTTGGTACTTTGACAGGAGATATGAGGGTTCCAGTCAGGGGAAGGTCAAGAGGCAGCGGCCAAAAACCTTCCCAAAACAGAAAGCCCACAGGCAAGCCCCTGTAAGGGAGAGCTTTTCCAAATTCGGGAATGGCGCGGACTGCCAGTCGGCTGTCGCATCCGGAGTAAAGCCCGGCACATCTTCCCTGTTAGGATGCCGAGGCAATGCTTGCGTGCAGTGGCCCGCAAATGTAACGCTGAACCGGACCAGAAACGGCATCGCCGCTGGCAAGGAATTCACCCCGGGCATGACCCGGCGAATAACGACGAAGGACCAAACACATGATCAAGACCCGCGCTGCCGTTGCGGTTGCCCCCGGCAAACCGCTGGAAATCATGGAAGTGAACCTGGAAGGCCCAAAAGCGGGCGAGGTTCTGGTGGAAATCAAGGCGACCGGCCTATGCCACACCGATGAGTTCACCCGCTCTGGCGACGACCCTGAGGGTATCTTTCCGGCGATCCTCGGCCACGAGGGCGCGGGCGTTGTGATTGAGGTCGGCGAAGGCGTCACCAGCCTGAAGCCGGGCGACCATGTCATTCCGCTTTACACGCCGGAATGCCGCGAATGCGACTACTGCCTGAACCCCAAGACCAACCTGTGCCAGGCAATCCGCTCCACCCAGGGCCAGGGCCTGCTGCCCGATGGCAGCACCCGGTTCTCGATGCAGGACGGCACCCCGATCCACCACTACATGGGCTGCTCCACCTTCGCCAATCACACCGTGGTGCCGGAAATCGCGCTGGCCAAAATCCGCGAAGACGCGCCCTTTGACAAAATCTGCTACATCGGCTGCGGCGTCACCACCGGCATCGGTGCTGTGATCAACACCGCCAAGGTGGAAATCGGTTCCCGCGCGGTGGTCTTTGGCCTCGGCGGCATCGGGTTGAACGTGATCCAGGGCCTGCGGCTGGCCGGCGCCGACCAGATCGTCGGCGTTGACCTGAACCCCGGCAAAGTGGAAATGGCTAAGCATTTCGGCATGACCGATTTCGTCAACCCGGCTGAGGTCGAAGGCGATCTGGTGGCACATCTGGTGGAACTGACCGGCGGCGGCGCGGATTACACCTTTGACGCAACCGGCAACGTCAATGTGATGCGCACCGCGTTGGAATGCGCCCACAAGGGCTGGGGTGAATCGATCATCATCGGCGTAGCGCCTGCCGGTGCCGAAATCTCGACCCGTCCGTTCCAGCTGGTCACCGGTCGCAGCTGGCGTGGCACTGCTTTTGGCGGCGCATCGGGCCGCACCGACGTGCCCAAGATCGTCGACTGGTACATGAACGGCAAGATCGAGATCGACCCGATGATCACTCACAAGCTGACACTGGACCAGATCAACGAAGGTTTCGAACTGATGCACGAAGGCAAGTCGATCCGGGCTGTGGTTGAGTTCTGATACCGGATTCATGTGAAACAGGAAAACGCAGGCCATTGGGCCTGCGTTTTCTATTTGAGAGAACAGCAGGACAAGCCTGCCATCAGGTTTCGGTGGTGGCTTCCACAGCGTCCAAGCGAACACCATAACCCCAGAGGCGTCTAAGGTGTTTCAGCACCTCCTCCTGGTCATCTTCATCCAGATGAATGCCATCGCGCACGGTATGGGTCAGCTTCAGCTCCCGGTCGCCGCGCAAGTCGGCGTCGGTCACCTGAATGTCCGCCTCCAGATACGCAAGGTCATACTGTTTCGCCAGATCACGGCGGATCGCCTTGTAGCCGGCCCGATTGTGGATCTGGCTGACCACAAGGTTCGGCAGCTCAGCATCATTGGTCAGGGTGAACAGCTTGAATTTGCGGATCAGATGCGGTGACAAGAACTGCTGGATGAAGCTTTCATCGCGGTAATTGGCCCAGGCATCGCGCAGCACCCCGCGCCAATCAGGGTTGCCGGCAAAATCCGGGAACCACTCCCGATCCTCCTCTGTCGGCTCCTGGCAAATCCGGCGGATATCCTGCATCATCGCAAAGCCCAGCGCATAAGGGTTGATGCCGGAGTAGCGTGGATCATCATATTCCGGCTGCATCACCACATTGGTATGGCTGTGCAGCATCTCCATATAGGCGCCTTGGGTGATCTGGCCCTGCTCATACAATTTGTTGATGATGTAGTAATGCACAAAGGTCGCGCAGCCCTCGTTCATCACCTTGGTCTGTTTCTGCGGATAAAAATACTGCGCCAGCATACGCACGATGCGCAAGATCTCACACTGCCAGGGTTCCAGCACCGGGCTGTGTTTTTCCAGGAAATACAGAATGTTCTCCTGCGGCAGGTTCATCATCTTTCGGCGCGCGCTGAAATCGGTGTCCTCGACCAGTTCCAGCTTGTCCCGGCGCAACGTGGAATCGGTCCAGATGTCCAGCACGCTCTGGCTGCTTTCATATCCCTCGCGCACTTTCTGCATTGCCACCAGTTCCTCATTGGTGGGTTTGGGCGGTCGGCCGTAACGGAACACGCCCTGAGACTGCATCGCATGGGCCGCATCCAGCACCTCTTCGACAGCCAACGGGCCATACCGTTCTTCGCAGGCCGCGATATAGTTCTTGGCAAAGGCCAGATAGTCGTGAATGCCGTCAGCGTCGGTCCATTGCCGGAACAAGTAGTTGTTCTTGAAGAAATGATTGTGTCCGAAGGCCGCATGCGCCATCACCAGGGTCTGCATCGCCATGGTGTTTTCTTCCATGTTGTAACTGATGCAGGGGTTGGAATTGATCACGATCTCATAGGCCAGCCCCTGGCGACCGGTGCGATAAAGCGCATCATCGCGGGCGAAGTGTTTGCCGAAAGACCAATGCTGATACATCAGCGGCAGGCCGACACAGGAGTAAGCGTCGAGCATCTGCTCGGCTGAGATGATCTCGATCTGGTTAGGATACACATCCAGCCCAAGGTCGCCCAGCGCGATCTCTTCGATCGCGTCGCGCGCCTTTCCCATCAGCTCAAAGGTCCACTCCGGCCCGTCAAACAGCGGTTCGCGCGCCTTTTCAGCTGCCTGCATGCTGCAATCCTTTCACCTTGGGGAGAAAAAACTCCCGGAAAATCGGATAGATATGGCCCGGCAGCGAAACCCGTTGCATTTCAAAATGCTGGGCCTGCGCTTTCACCTCACGGAAATTCTGCCACAGGTCTTCGCCTGCTTCAGGGTTGGTGAGCAGCATTTCCGCCGCCTCGTCCACAATCTCCAGGTAAGCATAGAACTGGCAGACCGGCAGCAGGTCGTTCAGCAGCAGATTCTTGCAGCGCACCGAGTCATTGCCAAAGTTTTCACCGTCGGAGGCCTGGGCGCCGTAGATGTTCCACTCATCCGGCGGATAGCGTTCCTCGATGATCTCCTTCATCTTCTCCAGTGCGGTAGACACAATGGTGCCGCCGGTTTCACGGGCATAGAAGAACGTATCCTCATCGACTTCCTGAGCGTGATGGGTATGGCGCACGAACACCAGTTCAGTGTGTTCATAGCAGCGCTCTAGGAACAGATGCAGCAAAAGGAAGAAGCGTTTGGCCAGATCCTTCTCGCGTTCCTGCATGGAGCCGGAGACGTCCATCAGACAGAACACCACGGCGCGGGAGTTGCGGATCTTTTCCGGCACGAAAGTGTCATAGCGCAAGTCCAGCGGGTCGATGTAACCGACGACCTTGCGCTTGCGGGTGATGCCCTCAAGCCTTTTGCGCAACGTCTCCAGAACCTCCTCCTGTGACGGGGTGCGCTCCTCCAGCGCCTCCAGTTCAGCGATCTGGTCCTCCAGCTCGCGCTGGGATTTGGTCGTCGGGCGCTGCAAGGCAATACGCCGCCCCAGTGAGTTGCGCATGGTGCGCACCAGATTGAGATTATTCGGCGTCCCTGCCGTGGTCAGGCCTGCGCGGCGGGTTCCAATGGTCTCTGTCTCCACCGTGGCTTTTTCCACCAGATCCGGCAGCTCCAGCCCTTCAAACAGGATCTCCAGATATTCTTCCTGCGTCAGGGTAAAGGAAAATTCATCCTCCCCGTCCCCGTCCTCAGAGGCCTGGCGGCCGCTTTCTCCGGCGCCGCCCTGCGGCCGTTTGATCGTGTCGCCGACAACAAATTCCTTGTTGCCGGGCAGTACATGGCGGCGCAGGCCGCCCTTGGAAGAATGAAAGAACCGCGGCTCTTTCAGCCCCCGTGTTGGAATAGTGACCTGTTCGCCTTCGTCCGGGAGACCGCTGCTGCCCTGGATCGACTTGCTCCGGACCGACTGGTCAACACGCTCCTTAATGTTCTCCCGGGCCCGCCGCAGGAACCGTTGCCGGTTCCCGAGACTTTTGCCCTTTGGATTGGCGCGCCTGTCGATGAAATGATGCATATTGCACAGCGCTCCTCTTTAGCCCGCCTTGTTGACACGCATGTACCATTCAACCAGACGCCGCACCTGACGGTCGGTATAGCCGTGGCCACGCATACGCTCGACGAACTCCTGGTGCTTGCCTTCGGTCTTGCTGTCCTTCTTGGACCCGAAGGAGATCACCGGCAGCAATTCTTCGACCTGGCTGAACATGTGCTTTTCGATCACATCGCGCAGTTTCTCATAAGAGTTCCAGGCCGGGTTCTTGCCGGTATTGGCCCGATGGCGCAGGGCAAATTTGACAACCTCGTTGCGGAAATCCTTGGGATTTGCGATGCCCACCGGCTTTTCGATCTTGGAAAGCTCAGCGTCCAGAACTTCGCGGTTGTACAATTGGCCGGTATCGGGGTCCTTGTAATCCTGCTCTTCGATCCAGGCGTCAGCATAGGAGATGTAGCGGTCAAAAACGTTCTGGCCGTATTCGGTATAACTTTCGAGGTACGCCTTCTGGATTTCGTTGCCGATGAACTCCTCATAGCGCGGCGCCAGTTCGGTCTTGATGAACTCAAGATACTTCTGCTCCGTCTCCTGCGGGAACTGCTCGCGTTTGATCATCTGTTCCAGCACATACATCAGATGCACCGGGTCCGCCGCCACCTCGTTGGTGTCGAAGTTGAAAGTGGTAGAGAGCACCTTGAAGGCAAAGCGGGTGGAAATGCCGTTCATGCCTTCGTCCACACCAGCACGGTCCTGGTATTCCTGCACCGTCTTGGCCTTGGGGTCGGTGTCCTTCAGGCTTTCACCATCGTAAACCCGCATCTTGGAATAGAGGTTCGAGTTTTCATGCGGCTTCAGACGCGTCAGAACCGAGAAGCGGCTGAGGATCTTCATTGTCTCAGGCGCACAGGGGGCATCCCGCAATTCGCTGTATTCAATCAGCTTTTCATAGATCGAAGTTTCATCCGAAACCCGCAGGCAATAGGGCACTTTGACGATCGACACCCGGTCGATAAAGGCCTCGTTGTTTTTGTTGTTCTTGAAGCTCTGCCATTCGCTTTCGTTCGAATGCGCCAGGATCAGGCCGTTGAAGGGGATCGCACCAAAGCTTTCGGTGCCCATATAGTTGCCTTCCTGCGTCGCCGTCAGCAACGGGTGTAGCATCTTGATCGGCGCCTTGAACATCTCGACGAATTCAAGCACCCCTTGCGTTGCCCGGTTCAGCCCGCCGGAGAAACTGTAGGCATCCGGGTTGTCCTGGCTGAAATGCTCCAGCTGACGGATGTCGACCTTGCCCACGAGGGTCGAGATGTCCTGGTTGTTCTCATCGCCGGGTTCGACCTTAGCCACACAGATACGGCGCAGGCGTGACGGATACAGGCGAACAACCGTGAACTTGTTGATATCTCCGTCAAATTCGTCCAGCCGCTGCACCGCCCAGGGTGACATCAGCCCCGGCAGCCGGTGCTGGGCAATGCCGTATTCCTCTTGGAGAATTTTACCCATGCGGACCGGGTCGAACAGGCCAAGCGGGCTTTCAAAAATCGGCGAAATCTGATCGCCGGCTTTCAGTACGTAGATCGGCTGGTCTTCGACCAGGCGCTTCAGTCGCTCTGCCAAGGAAGACTTGCCGCCGCCGACCGGGCCAAGAAGGTAAAGGATCTGCTTTCGTTCCTCCAATCCCTGGGCGGCGTGGCGGAAGTAGCCGACAATCCGCTCGATTGTGTCCTCCATGCCGAAGAAATCGTGGAAGGCTCGGTAGCGCTTGATTGTCCTGTTCTGAAAGATCGGCCCGAGCCGGGCGTCCTTGGACGTGTCCACAAGCTCCTCTTCGCCAATCGCCTTCAACATCCTCTCGGCGACGTTCGCATACATGCTGGGATCGTCACGGCAGGCATTCAAATATTCCTGCAGCGGCATCTCCTGCTCGCGCGTTTCGCCGTACTGCTCTGCAAAAAGTTCGGCAATGTCTTTCATTTTGAATCAAGCCTCCTGGTTTACTGGCGCCGTTCCTCCTGGCGTTTCTAGTTCACGCACGGACAGAGTGTGCCCAGCACGTGGGCATGTATGTCCGCGTTAGTGTTGAGTTCTGATTTCTGCTCGGCGCCGCTTCTGGCGTTATGCGTCCGGTTGGCCGCTCTTGGCGGCGGCCTGCGCCCGGGTTCCAGGCTATCGGCGTCGTATCGCTTACTTTCGAGCTTACACCAATTACGAACTTCTTACTATCTGAAAGTGGTGTATTTTTAATTAATTGCCAGAAACTTTTGCGAGAAATTGTAGTCACATTACAGCGATCACTGTCAGCGCATGACGTCGCTGCGTCGCAGCATATGCGGGATAAAACCACAAAAACCACCTGTGTATTAAAGGCGGTCAAAGGCAGCATTCCAGACCCGTGCGACCGACAGATAACACAGCGCTGACAAGAGCTATTCCACTCAGCGGATACGCTTCGAGTGCCCGCCGATATGGCAAACACAGCGTCATAGCAGCGTCAAAAAACTCTATGAATCTGCGGCAAGCAAGACACGGTGCCATGAAATTTGCCCCGCCAAACGCCCGCACGCACTGGACAGAACGGCAAAATTTGTCGCATTGTGGCCTCAAAATGGCCGCAGAAGACGGTCGTGAGGCGAAACACAGGCAACGAAACCATATGCTGCAGGCCGATTTTCCGGCCGCGGCTCCAGTGAGATGGGCGGTAATTTATGAGCACGGTCGCATTTATCACCCGCGATACGGCGGGCACCACACAGCATGGCAATTTTTCCGAGGGCACGCCGGCACGCATTGATGCGGGCCAGTCCAAGGACATTTCGCTGAATCTCAGCCCTGCCGATGTCGAGAGCTACGCCCGCCAAGGCAACAATTTGCACATCACTCTGGCAAACGGTCAGGAGCTGGTGCTGGAGAATTACTACGCCTTTGGCGCAACCGGCGGCAAAAACCTGTTCCTGAGCCAAGAAGGCCAGTTCGTTGAAGTGGTGCTGGAGGACAAATCCAGCGGCATGCTGTTTGCGACCTATGAACCGCTGGATCTGGCTGGCAAATGGAGCGCCTATGACGAGATGGTGTTCCTGGACGTTGACCGGATCGAACCGGTGGTGGCACCGCTCGTGGCGCCGCTGTTCGGCGGCCTGGGCGCGGCAGGTGCTGCTGCGGGCGTCGTCGGAGCCGCAGTAATTGCCGGCAGCGGCGGCGGAGGTGACGACGATGGCGGCGGCACAGGTGGCGGCAACAACGGCAACACATTTGTGGCTATCGACAGCGGCCTGGCTGGCGGCGACGACGCCATCAGTGCAACCGAAGCCGCTTCTGGCGTGACCCTGACTGGCACCGCTGAGGCTGGCTCCACTGTAGAAGTCACCTTTCAGGACGTGACCCGGACAGTCACAGCTACAGATGAAGGGACCTGGAGCGCAGATTTCGAAGCCTCTGAGATTACCGGCGGCGAATATGATGCGCCGGTCACTGTGACATCTACAAATGCTGGCGGCGACACGGCAACAGCCACGTCCACGCTCCATATCGACACGGAAACCGAGGTTGCAGTTGATGCCGGCCAGGCTGGCGGCGACGACATGATCAATGGCGCAGAGGCCGCGGACGGGGTGACCCTGACTGGCACTGCTGAAGCCGGGGCCAGCGTGGAGGTGACGTTCCAAGGGGTCACGCGTACGGTAACGGCCACCGACGAAGGGACCTGGAGCGCCGCTTTTGCCGCGTCGGAAATCAGTTCCGGTGAATACGACGCAGAAGTGACCGCCACCGCAACCGATGCCTATGGCAACACAGAAACTTCTACTGGAACAGTCCGTGTAGACACCATCACCTCAGTGGCCATCGACGCTGATCAGGCAGGCGGTGACGACATCGTCAACAATGCAGAAGCCACAGCGGGCCTTACCCTGACCGGTACTGGCGAGGCTGGTGCGTCGGTCAGCGTCACCGTTGAGGGCGTGACCCGGACCGCCACGGTGGACGCCGATGGCAACTGGGCTGCAGAATTCGAAGCCGGATCTCTGCCTGCCGGCGAATATGACACAACGATCAGCGTCACTTCGACCGACGAAGCAGGAAACACTGCGACCGCCACTGCGGACCTGCATGTGGATACCCTGGTCGACCCGCTCACAGTCGAAACAGCGACCGTCGAGGGAGATGGCGTCGTCAACGAGAACGAGCACAGCGACGGTGTCACTCTGACCGGAACCGTAGAGCCCGGTTCAACCGTGGTTGTGCAGCTGGGCGATGCGACCGAAACTGCAACCGTGGACAGCGACGGCAACTGGAGCGTGGATTTCGCGGCCTCTGACATTCCGCAAGGCAGCTACGAAGCCGATGTTATCGTTACTGCAACGGACACAGTCGGCAACACTGCGGAAATCACCGACACCCTGACCATCGACACTGAGGTCGTGCCGTTCGAGGCTGACAGCGTAACCGATGATGACATCGTGAATGTCGCCGAGCAGTCTGCGGGGCTGACCCTGACCGGCACGGTGGAACCCGGCTCTACGATCGATGTCACCATTGAAGGCGTGACCCGGGCTGCATCCGTCGATGACGATGGCAACTGGAGCGTGGAATTCGATGCCGGCGACCTGCCAGAAGGCACCTATGAAGCCACGGCAGAAATAACCGCGACCGACCCGGCCGGAAACACCGCCTCTCTGAGTAAAGCCTTCAGCGTCGACACCGACTATGACGCTCCGAACGTTGGCGAAGTCATCAGTTCCGGCACCGGCGTTAGCAGCTTCTTCAGCGAGGATTTCGCAGCGGGCGACACCGTGCATGAGCTGACCAGCACAGGCGGCGTTTCGGAGGTCAGCGGAACTCTGACAGATCTGGGCGGCGGAAGGACCCTGTTTGACTTCGACGCAGATGTTCCGGACGGCTCGCAACTGGTGGTAAACCGTGTGGATGCAGCAGGGAACAGCTCAGGCACTTTGGTTGCGTTCCAGAGCGATGCCGATGAAGCGGACCTAAACCATGCGGGACTGTCCGGGTTCAACATCAGCGAAATCAATCTGATCCATGCAGATAATGCCGACCTGACCCTGACCGAAGCAGACATCAACAGCCTGTCGGGCAATAGCAACAGGCTGGTTGTGCACGGCAGCAAGGATGACGCGGCCGGAGAGCAGGATACGCTCACCATTTCCGGAGCAGCCAAGACAAGTGAAACCGAGACCATCGATGGCGAAACCTACGCCGTCTACACTCTGGGTGACGACGGCACTACGGTCGTGGTCGATGAAGACATCAACACCATAATCTGATTTTCCGGCCTGGCAGCGGTTACTGCCGCCAGGCCCAACACATCAAAAGCCTTGAACAAAGGGCAAAGGGCAAGGGGCAGGATGCAACCGGGACGCTTTCTTTGCGCCATCGCAGCGATGTGCAGCCTAATGGGCTGCACACCCGCCCCTTTTGGCACTGCCGGAGATGCGCCAGAAGGCGCTCCGCGCAGCAATTTCGCGCAGACTGGAGAGACCTCCTCTGCGGTGATCAGCGCACTGATGGACCGCCGCTCGCTGCTGACAGAAGACAGCGCC
This sequence comes from Leisingera sp. S232, assembly GCF_049800895.1. NCBI lineage: Bacteria > Pseudomonadati > Pseudomonadota > Alphaproteobacteria > Rhodobacterales > Roseobacteraceae > Leisingera > Leisingera sp. S232. The sequence continues at coordinate 78,764 of NZ_JBNAFX010000015.1, forward strand.
TACGGACAGGTGGCCACCGCCGCTATCGCAGCTTCCTCGCGGGCGGCAGAAGCAGAGCTGATCAGTGCCAAACTGCGAGCCGAAGCTGCGTCTAAGAACTGGTTTCCGACCCTGGGGCCATCTGTCAGCCTGACCGACCTGGGCGATCTGGTTGCCGGCCTGCTGATTGAGCAGGTGCTGTTCGACAACGGCCGCCGCAAAGCGGAGCGTGAATTTGCGGCCGCCGATGTCGAAGTGGCTGCCGTCAGCCTGTCGGAGGACATGAACGGTCGGGTGGAAACCGCCGTCGGCCTTTATGCTGCGGCGCTGCGCGGCGACGAAAAAGCCGCCTATGGGGATCGCGCCTTGCGCCGGATGCAGGAGTTCCGCCGGATTGTGCAAGGCAGGGTCGATGGCGGCGTATCCGACCGTGCAGACCTGAATGTCGTGGACAGCAAGATCAGCGGCATCCGCACTTCCACCGCCACTGCACAGGACGCTGCGGCCACTGCACGTGCAGAGTTGCAGGCCATGACGGGACAAAGTTTCAGCCAGAAACCTTCTCATCTGTCCATTGGCACACCGCCCGGACAGGGACAGTTCCTGTCCGTGCTCAGGGCAGAAGCCGAGGCCGAACGCACGATTGCACAAGCCAAATCCGGCCGCGCCGGACTGCTGCCGCAGATCGCCGCCTCTGGCAACGTGACGTCAGATGGCTCTGGTGCAGGCCTCACATTGGGCGTGGGCCAACCGCTGGGTCTGGGCACACCTGCAGCCATTCAGGCGCTGGAAGCTTCCAAGGAGGCCGCAACCCGCCAAGTCGGCGAAGCCGAAGAAGCCGCACGCCGCGCCTATAGCCGCCAAGTGCAGCAGATCGCCTCCTATCAGCGGCAGGAGGGCGAAACCGCGGTTTTGGTGCGGCGCAGCCGCGAGACCTATGACTTGTTCCAAAAGCAGTTCGAGGCGGGCCAGCGCCCGGTCATGGACGTCATCCAGGTCTATGAAGAACTGGTGCGTCGGGAGCAGGCCTTTATCGATGCAAAATACGAGGTTGTGCTGATCCAGCTGGCGCTGGCACGCGATCTGGGGCTTCTGGCTGATGGGGACAAGATTTGACCGACACCACGCAAAAGCCTCCGCATCCCCTGCCCGCCGCCGGCAGCAAACCAATGCTGCGGGCCGTTCCGGCAGCCCCTCCTGAAACCACGGCACAAAGTGGAATGCAGACTGCCGCGGAGCCAGCCCCCGGCCCGTCCTCCGCCCCCGGTCCCGCTCTTGATCCGACTGCGCAGATAAAGCCGAAAACCGACAACCGCCCCAAACCACAGGACGCGCAGCCTGAAGTCGGCTCTCTTCTGGAAGGCGCAGCTGCGCGCATCCAGCACCGCGCCAGCCTGATTGCCACCCTCGCCGCCTTGAAAGGCAGTGAGGTGCCAGTCAGTGATATCGCCGCTTTCCTGTGGAAGGAAACGCCGGGCGATTTGTCACTGCACACGCTTGCCAAAGCTGTGCAATCCACGGGGCTGCAGCCCAAGGTGCTGGAAAAACAGAGCCTGACTCCGGCCCTGTGGCCTGCCCTGGCGGTGATGTCAGGCGGCCAATGCGTGCTGGTGCTGAGCCAGGCAGAGGACGTGCTGACAATTTACGACACGTCCTGCGCGGACAACCGCACTGAAGTGCCGATGGCGGAGTTCTCGCCATATTTCACCGGAACAGTTCTGTCCGCCCGCCCCTCACTTAAGCAAATGGCGGCCAAACATACGCCGCAGATTGATCCCGGGCACTGGTTCTGGAGCGAATTCCCCAAGTACCGCCGCCAGGTCGGCGAGATCATGCTGGGGTCGCTGGTCGCCAACATCCTCGCGGTGTCCGTCGCCCTGTTTTCCTTGCAGGTTTATGACCGAGTGGTCCCACACCAGTCGCACGCCACCCTATGGGTGCTTGCCATCGGTGCCTTCCTGGCAATTGCACTGGAAGCGATGCTGAAACTGGCCCGCGCAAGGCTGACAGATTCAGCCGGACGCCAGATCGAACTATCGGTGCAGCACAACCTGATGCGCCGCCTGATCGGTATGCGCTCCGACAAGAAGCCGCTGCCGCCTTCCGGCCTGTTTGCAGCGATGCGCGATTTTGGATCAGTCCGGGAATTTTTCACCTCTTCGACCATCTCGACGCTGGCTGATATCCCCTTTATTGCCGTGTTTTTGCTGCTGGTTGCTTCGATTGCGGGGCCCGTGGTCTGGGTAATCATCGCGGGCGGCATTCTGATGCTGCTGCCTGCCTACTTCATGCAGAAGAAGATGATTACATTCACCCGGCAGACACAGGGCGCCAATGCCAAGGCCGGGCGGTTGCTGCATGAGGTGGTCACCGAACTGGACACCGTGAAGACCCAGCGCGGAGAGGAGCGGGTGCTGCGGCTGTGGGATGAGCTGAACACGCTGTCCTCCCATTCCGCGACCGAGCAGCGCAAGCTGTCCAGCGCTCTTACCTATTGGTCGCAGGGCGTGCAGCAGGCAACCTATATCACCGCCGTGGTACTGGGCACCCTGCTGGTGTTTGCCGGTGAATTCACTGTTGGTACCATCATCGCCACCGGCATCCTGACCAGCCGCACGCTGGCGCCGTTGACACAGTTTGCCGCCACCCTGGCCCGCTGGAGCAACGTCAAAGCGGCTCTGGAAGGGTTGGATGCCATTGCTCAGGCGCCGCAGGAGAAAGAACAAGAACGCACCTACCTGCGCCGCCAGAAGATCGAAGGCCGGTTTGAGCTGCGCGAGATCATGTTCCGGTATGAAGATGATGCCGCACCGACGCTGGATGTGCAGGCGGTGGCTGTCACGCCGGGCCAGCGGATTGCAGTGCTGGGCGTCAACGGCTCCGGCAAGTCGACCCTGCTTAAGCTTCTGTCGGGGCTTTACGCACCCGACAGGGGCCGCATTCTGCTTGACGGCACTGATATGGCGCAGATCGATCCACGCGACCTGCGCGCCAACATCGGCTACCTCAGCCAGGATGTGCGGCTGTTTGCAGGCTCTCTGCGCGACAACCTGAACTTGAACCAGCTGGAACGCGACGACGACCGGCTGATGGAGGCGTTGGAATTTGCCGGGCTCGGCGCCCATGTGCGCAACCACCACAAAGGGCTGGATCTGGCTATCAGCGACGGCGGCCATGGGCTGTCGATCGGCCAGCGCCAGTCGATCGGCTGGGCGCGGCTATGGCTGCAGAACCCCTCTGTTGTGCTGCTGGATGAACCCACAGCGGCCTTGGACCAAACGCTGGAACGCACCTTGGTGAGCCGCTTGGAAAGCTGGCTGGAAGGTCGCACCGCAGTGATCGCAACCCACCGGATGCCGATCCTTTCCCTGACCAACCGAACCCTGATCCTGCAATCAGGTCGGATGGTGGTGGACGGGCCGCGTGATCAGGTTCTGGCCCATCTGGCCGCCGGAGAGGGTAAATGAGCATGGCGCTGCACGACCCCTATGGCAATGCCGAGACGCCGCGCAGCGCCAGCCGCATAATCTACCTGGCGCTGGCAGCCGTTGCCACCTTCCTGATTTGGGCTGCCTTTGCCTCCATCGACGAGATTGTGCGCGGTGAAGGTCAGGTGGTCTCGTCCTCCCGTGCGCAGATCGTGCAGAACCTCGAAGGCGGCATCCTGGCAGAACTACATGTGCGTCAGGGCGATATCGTCACTGCAGGCCAAATGCTGGCCAAGCTACAGGACACCAAATTCCGCACTGCTGCGGATGAGCTTCAGAACCAGATTGACGCGCTGGAGATCAGACGCCACCGGCTGGAAGCACAGATGAAAGGCGCCTTTGAATTCGCCGTGCCGGATATGCTGGCGCAGCGTTCACCCGGCATCCTCGCCTCAGAACGCGGACTACTGACCGCGCGGCAGACAGATTTTGCCAGCCGCCGCGACAGTGCTCGGCAGATCATGAACCAGCTGAACGCAGAGCTCGCCAACATGGAAACGCTCTATAAGCAGAAGATCGTGGCACTGATAGAGGTGAACAAGGCGCGCAAGTCAGCCACCGATGCGCGCGCCAAATACACCGAAATCGGGACACACGCTGAACTTGAGCAGGCCGAGGAATACGCCCAGACCTTGCGCGAGATCACCACTCTGCGGCAGGAACAGCGATTGGCGGTGGACCAGTTGAACCGCACCATCATCACCTCGCCGATGGCAGGGATTGTGAACAGTCTTGCGGTCACGACAATTGGCGGTGTTATCCGCCCCGGAGAGGAGATCCTGGAAATTATCCCGCTGGGCGAAGAGCTGTTTGTCGAGGCACGCGTAAAGCCCGAAGACATCGCCAGCGTACAGCCCGGCCAGGATGCCACGATCAAGCTGTCGGCCTATGACTATACCATCTACGGCTCGCTGCGCGGCAAGGTCGATTTCGTCTCTGCCGATACCTTCGAAGATGAACGCAACCCCCGTGCCGAGTCCTACTACCGGGTGACGGTGCGGGTCGACAAATCCGGGTTTAACGAACGTCAGCAATCCATTGAAATCCGCCCGGGGATGCGGGCCACAGCAGAGCTGCAGACCGGGTCCAAAACCGTGCTGCAATACCTGCTGAAACCGCTGTACAAGTCCCGCGAAGCCCTGCGCGAACCGTAAACCGCGCCATCATGCAGCGGCCCATCAGCCTGGACAGGCAGAACCCGGCTGATCAGCCGGCCCGGCGGATCAGGTCGCGGAGCGTCGCATCCAGGGCTGTGCCGATCGACACTGCACGGTGCCCCATGGCAGCCTTGGCCGATATCACTGAAACCAGACGGGGCGCCTGGCCTGGGCGCCTGGTCAGAACGGGCGAACCAGAGGCCCCGAAGTCCACCAAACAGGACATCACCAACGTGCGGCTTTTGCGGGCCAGAACGCTGCAAGAGCGATTCAGTTTGGGTCGTGTCGCGTGATTCTGCGTGTAGGACAGAACGTCCAGAGTATCCCCGCGCTCAGCCCCCACATCCATGACCAGCGGAGCAATCTGGCTGCGGCTGATCGGCCGGTCCAGACGCAAAACAGCTATGTCACTACCAATTTGATGGGTGCCGGACGGGCGGTACTGGTACTGCGGATGCAATACAGCCTTTACCACTTGCCGCAAAGCAACCGCGCGGCGCCCGGAAAGCCCGGCCTCGAACCGGATGCTATGCGGATCAATCCTTGCCCCCGTTTGGGGATCAAACAAGCAATGCGCAGCTGTCAGCACCAGCTGCGGCGCCACCAATGCGCCGGTGCACATGGTTTTATTCGCGATATTCAGCCGCCCGACGGCGTCCAGCCCTTGAATTGATCCAGCACGCTGCCGGGGTTCTTCCGCGGCTGTGCTGAATGGCGTGCCCAGGGTCAGGCACGCCGCAATTGCAGCAATAATCTGTCTCATAACCCACTCCAGGTTCCCACGAAAGGGATCGTCATTCAGGCGTGCGGCCGGAATGAGACCCAAAATCGACGGGCTGAGACTAAAAAGTGGGCAGAATGCGGCAGCGTTAACAATTCCCTAACCCCCCGGTTATTGATGCTTAACCATGGCAAAAAAACCGGGGGCTTGGCCAGGAAAAGTAAACAAACAGTAAATATTTTTTCCAACCTACGAACAATAAAGAAGATTTCCGCGGCTGAAACAGGCGCAACCCGGCCCGCACAGGCTTCGATTCGGCCGTCCAACGGCCAGTTTGGTTAACATGCCTGGCTGCAGGAAGCAGTGCTCTCGGCACACGGCACGCAGGCTGCTCAGCCCATTCGGCGCCCAAAACCTTAATTTCACCTCTCTCGTCAGCCCCAAAGGCTCACTGTGAAATTTGGCGGTTGCTCCCAACCCGGCATGACCCAGCGGCGCCGGGTTTCAGATGGGCTTCCCAGCCAGGCTTAGAAAGTTATGCGACAGTCAACCAATCCCGCAGGCTGCCTGCCCTGCGCAGGGCACGTGCCTGACCTCAGGCGGCTGTTGCATGGCGACAGAAAGTATCAAATTGAACAATTTTCGCCGCCAACCTGCCCGGCGTTAATGAATAAAAAATCAATCTGGCGTTGTATCCATCTCAAACGCAGCTTTCTGCGCGGCGTCAAGCCGTCAGCCTTCTGTCAGAAGTGAAACATATCGATGTTCAAAAACCTGAAATTGGCCCGCAAGCTTCCCCTACTGATTGTCGGCGCAGCACTGCCCGCAAGCTTCCCCTACTGATTGTCGGCGCAGCACTGACCGTAACGATTGTCCTGATTTCCTTCAGCAGCAGCTACTTTCGCCGCAGCATCGTTCACGATGCCGAGATTGTTCTGCAATCCCTGGTCCGGGACCGCGAAACCGCGCTTCAATCCTATTTGAAATCCATTGAAGCCGCGACTTTGACGGTCTCTTCCGTGCCCTCAACGGCCAAAGCTATGAAAGACATGGGAGCAACCTGGAGCAGCCGCAGCAGCGGCGACCAGGCCGAGGTCAGCGCCCTGTCGATGTTTGCTACGGCTGCATCGCCCTATGACATTCACTTCGACCGCAATCACACCGCCTTCCAGGCGATGATGGAAAGGCTTGGCTTTTACGACATTTTCCTGATCAACCCCGAAGGGGACGTGATCTTCTCGGTCACCAAGGAAGCAGACTATGCCACCAATCTGATTTCCGGCCTTTACAAGGAAACCGGGCTGGCTGAGGCCTTTGAACTGGCCGCCCAGGGAGAAAAAGAGCAGGTCTACTTCTCCGACATCGCCCCCTATGCCCCAAGTGCGGACGCTCCGGCGGCCTTTGCCGCTACCCGCATCCTGGACAGCAACGGGCACTATCTCGGAGTTTTTGCGCTGCAGGTCGCAATTGATGAGATTTCCAGCATCACGACCACGTTCGGCGGTGATCTTGAAACACTCGACATCTATCTGGTCGGACCGGACTTCAAGGCTCGGACCATGTCCCGGCAGGATGGCGGCCATGGTCTTCTTGGCGACGTCGGTCGGCTGCCTCATATTCAAGATGCAATCGCAGCTGCGCCTGAGCATTCTACAGAGGCTGGCTCCGCCCATGCGGTATCGTTTTATCCCGCCATCGAAAAACCCGGCGGCCGGATCGTATCCGCCGTCGCAGAGCCAGTAGCCTTTCGCAACTTGCAATGGGCGCTGGTTGCAGAACTGGACCGAGCAGAAATTCTCGCCCCGGCGAACGCGCAGCGTCAGATCATGATCATGATTTCGCTGATCTGCGCCGGTTTTGTGTCGCTCTTTGGCTGGCTGTTCGCGCGGTCTGTGACCCGACCGATTGACCGGATCTGCACCGATATGGAGGCCGTGTCCTCGGGCGATCTCGACATCGAGGTCGACGCGGCAAACCGCGGCGATGAAATCGGTAAGATCGGCCGGACCCTGGTCTCCATGCAGGACGACCTGAAGCTGGCCCGCGCCGCCGAAGAGGAGCGCGCCGAGATGCAGCGCCAGCAACAGCAGGTGGTGGAAAACCTCAGCGCCGGCCTGGTGCAGCTGGCGGATGGCGATTTCTCGCAGCCGATCACCTCTGCCTTCCCGGAAGAATACGAGCAGCTGCGGCAGAACTTCAACAGCACCGTCAGCAACCTTAGCGGCACTGTGCAGCAGGTGATCGAAGCTTCCGGCAGTATCCGCAATGGCGCCGCCGAGATCAGCCAGGCCTCCGACGACCTGTCGCACCGCACCGAAAGCCAGGCGGCAACGCTGGAGCAGACAGCTGCGGCACTGGATGAGCTGACCGCCAGCGTCAAATCCGCCGCCGACGGCGCCCGCAGCGTCGAAACCACCATGGCCGAGGCCCGCACCGAGGCGGAGAACAACCGCGAAGTGGTGCAGAGCGCGGTCTCGGCGATGACCGAGATCGAGCAGAGCTCGAACCACATCAGCCAGATCATCAGCGTGATCGACGACATCGCCTTCCAGACCAACCTGCTGGCGCTGAACGCCGGCGTCGAGGCGGCACGGGCAGGCGAGGCCGGCAAGGGCTTTGCGGTGGTTGCCAGCGAGGTGCGCGCCCTGGCGCAGCGGTCCTCTGACGCGGCGATGGAGATCAAGACGCTGATCGGCGACAGTTCCAAACAGGTGGAACGCGGCGTCGATCTGGTCGGCAAGGCCGGCGAGGCGCTGCAGAGCATCGTCGAACAGGTCACCCATATCTCGCAGCTGGTGTCTGGCATCGCCGAAGGCGCCGCCGAACAATCGACCGGCCTGCATGAGATCAACACCGGCGTGACCCAGCTGGATCAGGTGACCCAGCAGAACGCAGCAATGGTCGAAGAGGCCACCGCGGCTGGCCACATGCTGAACACCGACGCAGGCAAACTGGCGGAGATGGTCGCACATTTCCGGGTCTCCGGCAGCGCAGCACCTGCCGCCCGCCGGGCAGCCCCCGCTGCCGCAGCACCGACCGCACCGGCCGCCAGCCCGGCCCCTTCCGCACATGGCGACAACAGCTGGGATCTCGAAGCCAGCCCGGCCCCAGCCGCCGCGGCAGCCGACAGCGGCAGCAACGCCGCACGCGATCTCTGGCAGGACTTCTGAAAAATCCAGAAGGCGCC